>SVLE01000008.1 GCA_015068065.1 Oscillospiraceae bacterium
TTCCGAAGCCAGCCACCGACTGCGACGGAGACACTGGGATCCTTGCTATACTCAAGGCTTACCACGACTGCGGATTTGAGGGCTACATCCGCCCCGACCACGGACGACACCTGTGGGATGAAGGTCCCGGCACCGTTCGCCCCGGCTACGGGCTTTACGATCGCGCCCTCGGCATCATGTATATGCTGGGCGTGTGGGACAGTCTGGATCGATTCGACAAATAAGGAGAGAAAACAAAATGCAGCTTCCCATCAACATTGATTACAGTGGCAAAGTAGTCGTTATCACGGGAGCGGGCGGACTGATCTGCGGTGCCATGGCAAGGGCTTTCGCTCAGTCAGGCGCCAAGGTAGCCGCCCTTGACCTGAATGAAGACGCGGTAAAGAAACTCGCCGATGAGTTGAAGTCGGAGGGCTTTATCTGCGAAGGTTATAGGGCAAATGTGCTGGATCCTGACACCCTTGAACAGGTGCATCAGGCTGTTTTGAGTGACCTTGGCCCCTGCGACATTCTGGTAAACGGCGCCGGCGGCAACAACCCCAGAGCCACCACCGACAACGAGTATCAGCACGAGGCGAAGGAAGGCGGAAAAACCTTCTTTGACCTGCAGGCAGACGGTGTTGATTTTGTATTTAAACTCAACTTTCAGGGAACCCTTCTTCCCACCCAGACCTTCGCCAGAGATATGGCAGAAAACAAGGCCGGGTGCATTCTCAACATCTCCTCTATGAATGCCTATACCCCTCTGACAAAGATTCCGGCCTACTCTGCTGCGAAGGCCGGTATTTCCAACTTTACCCAGTGGCTTGCTACCCATTTTGCCGGCACGGGAATTCGCTGCAACGCCATCGCCCCCGGTTTTCTTGTTTCCGCGCAGAACTACAAACTTCTCTTTAACGAGGACGGAAGTCCCACCGAAAGAAGTGCAAAAATACTCAACGGAACCCCTATGGGCCGATTTGTAGATGCGTCCGAACTGCTTGGTGCAACGCTTTTTCTCTGCGATAACAGGGCCGCATCGGCCATTACAGGCGTTGTCCTTCCAATCGATTGCGGATTTGCGGCTTATTCTGGAGTGTAACCAGCCCCTCCACCAACGGCGCGGAACCCGTCCTCTCGGCGTTTCCGCAGCCCCAAAACGCCAAGCCGGTGGAGGGCAAAACAAGAACTAAAAATGTTGCGTGAATGAAAGGTCGTGGGGTACCGCCACCATCCATTCACGCAACATTTTTTCGCTGTAACACAGGCTCTAAACCTCACCACTCCCCCGCTGCTCCCTCTCCGTCCCTCAATCGACCCACCAAAAAGCTTGTTTTGTCCCTCAAAATCAAGAATGGATTTCCTTGCTATCCGCCCCTCCGGCACCCGGGATAGCCTTCATATCCATATAGGTTTGGGCGTGAGAATGGAGGGTCACGCGCCGCCTCCACCATTCATTCTCACGTCCGGTGGGAAATTACAGGAATACGCCTCATGGTCAACCTTTACTGACCATGAGGCGTATTTGTTTGTGATAGGCAGGATTGGCTTGAAATACAAACTTTTTGGTTTTTCGTAAAATGATAAAGTTGCTCCTGACCAGTATCGACTGGCTATGTCGGGTCCGGCAAGCTTTTACCGACGTTCGGCATAAAACGGCGGATAGTCGGAGCTTACGGCTGTGAAATCACAAGTTCTTTGCTGCTTTCGAATTGGACGATAGCATAGGAACACTTGTCCGGCAGGGTCACCGTACAAATGCCGTCCTCCAAACTCACACGCGCTGGCTCGGAATGGAACGGGGTATAAACGTTGGGGCAGAGCTCTGCCTCCATACGCAGCACGCCCGACACTCCAATGGGTTCCACGTGGTTGATCAGATTGAGTCGGCTACGGTGGGTGCGCATTTCGTCCAGTTCATGGTCAATGCCTACATCGTAGTCCTCGGCCATAAAGTGGATGGTGGTTTTTTCGCCCTCTTCAAATATGGATGACAGATAGCCTTTCGCCTCCAGCACCTTGACTGGCATGGGCTTCATATAGCGGCGGCAACGTTCCAGCACCCCGTCCAGATTCACACCGCTGCTGATGCGGTGGGGGTGATAGAACAGGCCGGGCTCCGGTTCGCTCCACGCGTCCGGGTCGGAGCACTCGGGCAGTTTTGTCTGGGTGGTCCAGAGGGAGTCCACCGGGCGAATGCCGTCCGGTACCGTGAGGAAATTCTGCTCAGCATGGGTTTCCACCCGGTTGGGCAGGTTCCAGCTGTTGACGCAGCCAGCCAGTGGTGTGGGACCGGTGACGATGACCTTGCCTCCGGCGGCCAGATAGCGGCGCAGCCGCTCCTGTTCCTCCGGTGTCATCCGTGCCACGCTGGACAGCAGAATCACGGGATAATCTGCGGTAGCATCCGGAATGGTAAAGATCGTATGGGGAGTAATGCCGTTCCGGAACAGCTGGGATATCGATTGACTGAAGTCCTTGGCATAGCCGTCTACCAGCGCACCGCACATGGTATGGTTACGGGTTTCATAGGAGAAATAGACTCCCAGCTGACCCACGGCATTGCCACGGAACAGCTCGGGATGGTCCTTCTCAAAGCCAAAGGCTTCCCCCACGATTCCGTGCTCCTCGGGCAATGTTTTCAGGATGCTCCACGGCAGGCCCAGTCTGGTTTTCAGCGTAGAGATCCAAATATCCGCCCCCAGCAGCTTGGAAAGTGCCCAGCAGTGGTTTGCCGCCACAGTTGTGTGGGCAAAGCCGGTGTTGAAGGCACGCACGCCCCGTTCACGGGCCGCAGCCTGATGGTGGGAGGCGCTGGTCAGACGGAACGCAATGGGGCGGTTAATGGTGATGGGGTCGTGCTTGTAGGGAGGAGTGTTGCCGTTCATCTCCATATTCACATAGTTGCAGCCACGCAGGAACTGGCGGGCATCCGAGGCCATGCCCACCACCATGGAGCTTGCGGAGTCGCTGCCGCAGCCGGTAAGCATAAACTGCTCCGGCAGTGCCTTACGCAGCCCTTCCAGAAACTCCCCCGTGGCATCAAAGCGCAGGTCCACCCAGTGATGCCAGGCTGGGTTATCCCAGTTGAACCAGAAAGACGAATCCTCCACCGGGGGCAGGTCGATGCCGCTGCGCCGCTTGAGTTCCGCCCGGCAATAACGGCAGCCACAGGTATTGAAGCGGATATAGTGCATGGGGTCGTCTGCGCTGAGACCGTCGATCCCGGTATCGGAAACAAGGGTCTTGATGTAATCGTAGTAAGCCTGCTGATACTCAGGGTTGCGGTGACAAAAGCCCTCTGCTGTGTACTGAGGCAAGTATGCGGGTTTGCCGGTGCGCACATCCACCATGCGCCAGTCATTCAGATACTTGCCCTTGTACTGCCATGTTGCCGCCGCCTCCCAGGTGGGGCTGAAGGGCAGATGAGGGCCGCTGTCCTGCATAACGTGGCGCATCTGTTCGCGTGTGGAGTAGCGATGAACCAAATTGACCGAGTGGTGGTCATAAAGCTTTACGCCGTACTTGTGCAGTTCCTCCGCCACTGTGGCCAAATAGTCATGCAGCAGCGGAAACACCGGCAGCCAATCCCAACGAAAGTGGGTTCCAAAAATCATGGCAGCGGTTACATTCGCTTTGGCAAGCCCTTCCGCTCTGGCCTTGATCTTATCCAGATTGTCTGGGTTCGGCCAATTCAGATCCTCCCAATGGATCCACCAGGACGCCATGCGTTGCTGTTCCACGGTGCACCTCCTTACTTTTTGCAGGCATCCACCGTTTTGCGGATGTCGAAGCCATGCTGCTTCAAAAGCTCTTCTGCTTCATCCTCAGGGCAGTCCAGAATGGCGGCGGTAATGCGGATCACCCGTCCTGTCAATTTTTCGTTGGACGGCTTCAGGTTGATCATCAAATTCTCGTATACCTTACCGGTTTTGATCATGGCGCAGGTAGACAGCATGTTCAGCACGAATTTCTGGCTGTTGCCCGCCTTGAGACGGGTGGAGCCGGTAACCACTTCTGCCCCAGTGTCGCAAACGATGGCGATATCCGCCACCTCGGTGATGGCGGTGCCGGGGTTGGAGGTGACAGCCACGGTGGTGCAGCCCAGTTCCTTTGCCTTTTCCATGGCACCCACCACATAGCGTGCGCCGCCGGCGGCGGAGATGCCAACCAACACGTCTCCGGCCTTCAGGATCTGTTCTACATCCTTCACGCCGTTTTCATAAATATCCTCGGCATTCTCTCCGGCGGTGACCAGCCGTTCCAGACCGCCGGCAATGATGCCCTGCACCACTTCCGGACTCACGCCAAAGGTAGGAGGACATTCCGACGCATCCAAAATACCCAGACGACCGGAGGTGCCTGCCCCGATGTACACCAGCTTTCCGCCGTTGCCGATGGCGGCGGCCACGGCATCCACCGCCTGGGCGATCTGGGGCAGCGCCCGATCCACAGCCAAAACAGAGTTCATGTTTTCTTCGTTCATTACCCGGACCATTTCCAGTGTGGTCATTCGATCAATGTGGGTGGTCTTGGGGTTGCGCTGTTCCGTTTTCAACATAAAGCTACACTCTCCTTGGGTTTATTTGCTGCGGCACACCGTCAATAAAGACGGCCCGAAGCTCCAGTTTTTCATCCAATACGATCAAATCGGCGCAATTTCCAACCTGAATACACCCGGTTTGCGTCAGACCGATTCGTTTTGCCGGGGCCGTGGATGCGGCGTAGGCCGCATCTTCCAGAGGGATGCCGAATTTCACTGCATTTCGCACCCCGTCCAGCAAAGAGATCGCGGAACCGGCCAGAGTGTCCGTCCCTGTCAGCGTCGCCTTGCCATTCCGAAGCCGGATAGGCTGCCCACCCAGTTCATAGTCTCCGTCCTCCATTCCCGCGCAGCGCAGAGAATCGGAAATCAGGTTCACCTTATCCCCAAACATGGCAAAGGTGGCCCGAATCACAGCCGGGTGGACGTGCAGTCCGTCGCAGATCAGTTCCGCATCGGCGCACGAATCCAAAGCCGCGCCAATCACGCCGGGCTGGCGGTGATGCAGCGGAGGCATACCGTTATAAAGGTGAGTCACGCCACAGGCTCCCGCTTCAAATGCCTTCATAGCCGCATCGTAGTCGGCGCAGGTGTGACCTACGGATACGGCACAGGTCTTGGACACCTGCCGGATAAAATCCATCGCACCCTCTTCCTCGCAGGCTACGGTGACCAGCTTTATTCTGTTTCCACTGGCCTCGTTGAACCGGTAAAAAAGGGCGATATCCGGTTGCCGCAAATGCTCTGCCGCCTGCGCTCCGCGCTTTTCACGGCTGAGGAACGGCCCTTCCAGATGGATGCCCGCCAGCTTGGCCCCTCTGTTGCCCTTGAAGGCTTGCAGCGTGCGCATTGCGTCCGTCAGGGCTGCTTCACCCAACGTCATGGTGGTGGCCAGTACGCTGGTGACCCCGTGGGCGGCGTAATAGTCCATCATAGTCTGCAGGCCCGCTTGCCTGCCATCGGAAAAATCCTCGCCTGCCGCACCGTGGGTATGGACATCCACCAGGCCGGGCAGCACATAGCAGCCCGTCGCGTCAAAAATCTCATGGGTGTCATCTGCCGCCCCGATACAGACAATGGTATCCCGAAAGGTCAGAGCTGTATCTACAAGTTTCTTGCCGATCAATACCTTCGCGTTTTGTATAACCATAGCATTACCTCCGGAAGCTCCTCTATCAAACCTTTGGTTGCGGGCCTCTCGTCTGCATGTACAGACTCTGGCTGGGCATTTTCTCCAACCCGCACAGTTTGGCACACTGCAGGCAGGCACCCCACACCGGCGGACAGCTCATGCGTTCCACGGTCAGATCCCCATCCAGTCTCTGAGCCACCGCATGGAAGAAACGATCATCCTTGACAAACAAACTTCCGGACAGGATCACATGCCGGGCTTCGGGGGCAAAGACACGGGCCTGACGAATTTCTTTTGCCAGATGCTCGCTGCCCTGCTCCAGAATGCTCTGCGCCAACCGATCACCCTCTCCCGCGGCCCGGGACACCAGAGGGGAGAAGGAGGCAATATAAGATACATCCCGCTTATACAGGTCATGGATGAAATCCCATGGATTGCCGCCTAGTTTTTCCTCCACCAGGTCGGTCAGTGTCGTTCTGGGCGCGATGCCGTCCCGGGCACGCAGGGCGGCAGTGATGGCCTCACGGCCCATGTCATAGCCGCTTCCGCGGCCTTCAAACAGATAGCCCGCGCCGCCTACGCGATGGAGCTGTCCTTTGTGATGGGCATAGACCACACAGCCCGTTCCGCTGATGGCCGCGATGCAATTATCCGGCTGCGTGCAGCAGGCGATCACATTGAGGATGTCGTTGGCGCAGTCCACCTTCAGTTCCGGATAGATCTTCTGCAGCGCCGTGCGCATCATGTCCCCGTTGGTTCCGCCGCCCATGCCGGCTCCACCCAGAAACACGCCCATGACTTTCATCTCGCCGGGGCGCAGAAAATCAATGCCGCGGCGAATCACATCCACCGCCTGTTCCATTCCGTGAACATTGGGGTTGCTCCCCTCCAACACAATGGAGTTCAAGCTGCGGCCCGTCTCATCGATCAGGGCAAACTCTGTTTTGGTGCCGCCGCCATCGATACCGATGAGCCCCCGCATTCCGTCCGGGCGCTGATTCAGCAGCACGTCCACGGACACAGAGAGCACCTTTGAAAGTTCGCACAGATGGTCCAGATCGGGCAATCCCTTGCCGCTCTCCCAAATGGAAACACTCTGAGGGGAAACCATCAGCTTTTCAGCCAGCTCCCACTGAGTCATTCTCTGTTCCTTCCGGTATTTGCGCAGGGTTTCGCCAAAATGATTCATGTCTACCATAAGATCCCTCCTTTGCCACGCGCGGCAGGTTTCTTTCTTTCAGTTTACCACCTTTTTTTCGTTTTTCCATATAGATGCCTTTTCTTTTTCACATCAAAAAATCAAGCTAAGCTTGTTTTTGGCGAAAAACAGCCCGGAGCGCATGCTCCGGGCTATCAGAAAAATGGTTGCGATATTTGTCGGTGCAATGGGTTGCAGGGTCGTTCAGTCCAGAATGATCTTTTGTGTGTTGCGGGTAATGTGCTCCAGCACGCGGCAGGCGAGGCTGTGGTCGTAGTAGCGTTCCATTTCAATCTCGTACCGGCCAAAGCTGTGACAGAACTCCTTGGTCAGCGCGACGGCCTTTTCATTGTGGCCCAGAGCCTTTTCGCTCAGAATTTCAGCCCACAGCGCACAATACTCTGCATGGTGCAGCAGCAGACGCCAGGACACGGTCTGAGGACGGGTGGGCATTGTCAGGTGTTTGTTTGCCAGCTCCCGCTCCTGGGCGCACAGCGCCGGGATGGTGTTCAGCAAGGGTGCCCGGTCCGGATTGTAGTAGGGGGAAAGGCTCTCGTCCGCGGAGCGCTCGCCCTCCATATAAGTAAAGTCAAAGGTGTCGCTGATATTTTGCAGCAGATTGACGGCCTGCTTCCAGTCCGGACCGTAGATATGGGCAAAATAGTCTGCCTTTACTGCCTCGAAGTCGCAATCGCGATTCATCAGCGTCTCGGCGTAAATGTATACGGGGAATGCGTTGGGGAAGCCGCTGCGCTGGGAACCGTCCTGCACATAGCCGTCCAGCCTGCTGATTTTCAGGGAACGCACATCTTCGTACAGGCGGCGGGCCAGAGCCATCCCGCCCGGGTCAAGGAATTGGTGGCGCCAGAAGTGGTATTCGTAGGAAAAACAGGTGCCCCGCCAAACTTCCTGCCAGCTGCGCAGATAGGACAGGGTAGCACCGCTGTCTGTGGGCCGTTCCCAGTTGTTGCGCACATAGGGCGCAACAGGAGGGGCAACGGTATCTTCGGTGATGCTGGAGGTATAAGAACGGGTAATGGGGGCATAGAGCAGCGAGAAACGCTCAGGGTTCTTGATATTGACCTGCTCCGGGGCGAAGATGGTGTCCAAATAGGCGATGAAGACGATGCGAGTGTCCAACCCGCGCTCCGTCAGCAGTTCGTCGATGCGGTTCATGATCATCATGTACCAGTCGGAGGGCCGCATCTTCTGGCATTCTTCACACTCACAGTGGTTTTTGGAGCCGTCGGACAGCCACACATGGAGATAGTCAATGTTGTTGTGGGTCTGGGCGTAGTTGGCCACTTCCTGTGCCATGGCCTCGCGGACGTGGGGCTGGGACATACACACGTTGGTGTTAAGGGGCAAACCCTTGAAAAGGTCCCGTTTTCCGTCGATCATGGCCAGAACGGACTTCTGATCCTCGGTATAGCCGGAAAGGTCAAACGCATCACTAACGGAGTTGTTGCAGGGGAAGCCGAAGGGCCGGGCGGTCCAGCCATGACCGATGTCGTGGAACATCAGACCGCGCTTGGCGATCTCTACCTCGGTTTGGCGCTTCCACTGGAGGATCTGAGTGTCATCCACCGGCTCGGGGATACGGTTCTTGTTGTTGTGCAGATGGGTGTAATAGCGATTGTAGTAGCCGTTGGGAACGAACCACTCCAACATATACACGTTCATTTCCAGTTTGGCATAGTAATCTGCACATTCCAGCATGGCGGTCTGGGTCTCGCTGCCCTCGTTGCAGAAACCACGGAAGCGGTGGTCGGCCAGCTTGTGGTACTGCACGCCCTCGATGTCTTTAGCGGGCACATAATCGCCGTCGATACCGGGATAGAGCCAGCGGCAACCGTTTTCCCGCAGGAAGCGGTATACCGCGAACAGAACGCTGCGCGGGTTGGAGCCAGCCAGAATACCACCCTCGGCGGTGGTGTCCACATGGATCACGTCGTCCAGAACAGGGTCTTCTGCCTCGCTGGACAGGCCGAAGTCCTCCAAGAGGCCGAGGCGAAATCCGTCCTTGGCCTCCGGGTCGTAGGAGATGGGCACATCGCCCCCCTCAGTCATCATCATGCGAAGATACTTTTTCAGTTCTTCCGCCGCGAAGTCGATGACATGGTCAGCGCGGATTTTGTTGATTGTCAGCATGGTGTTACATCTCCTCTGACGAAAAAATGGAGCAGCTACATCCGGAAATGCGCATAGCCTTGACCGGAAACGAGATTGCATTCATGGTTCACATCATAATGTGCGCAACCGACTGTGTCAATACAGCTGTACTTGAACCGGAAATCAATGGTATGGCTGATTTAAAGCCACGGTTACTACTATGGCAACCGGAACAAGAGGTATAATCACATCCATATCTCCTGCCTCGATCGCATGAACTTTATTATGCGTTGTATCAAGAATTCAAGTAACAAAACACGATACCTCAATCCCTCCGCCACCAGAACGGAAACGTTGTTCCCGGCGTTTCCGCAGCCCCAAAACGCCAAGCCGGTGGAGGGCAAAACCAAGAATAAAAAATGTTGCCTGAATGAACGGTGGTGCGGTATCTCGACCATCCATTCAGGCAACATTTTTTTGCTGTGAAATGAGCCGTTCGCTCATTGCTCTCCGGAAGCACCCTTCAAGTGCTCCTGTTAATCGTCCAAAACTGTGTTTTTTCGTTTAAAATTGCGAATGGATTTCCTTGCCATCCCGGCTGTGACACGGCTCCTGCCCAGTCGATCCATATGGATTTGGGCGTGAGAATGGATGGTTACGGGCCGCCTCCACCATTCATTCCCACGTCACGTGGGAAATAACCAAAAAGCGGCTGATGGTCAACCTTTACTGGCCATTAGCCGCTTTCGTTTGTCCAGTCGAGGATCGGCATAGAAAACAAACTTAGCAAATTCTCATAATTTCATAAAGTTACTACGAGCCAGTATCGACTGGCTATACCGGGTGCAGCAAGCTTTTGCCGACGTTCGGCATAAGTTGGTATTTTAAGGTTTGATGGTATTTTGCACAAATACGTACTCTCGACAACATTGCCGCAAAATGATATATTAAAAATATAATTTTAACTTCCGCTAAACTAAGCTGGAACGGGGTGATACTGTCGTGAAAAAGACTCTCCCCCCAATTAAGGGGCAGACGCGATACGAAAAATTTATCGATTTTCTTGCCTTTAAATATTCTGCTCTTCTATGTATCATAATTCATCTTGGCTCGATATGCCTTTTGCTTGTTGCTATGCTCATCACGCAAGATGTGTTAAACAGTCCTGCTCTGCTTGACCTTTCTATTATGATATGGCTTGTGGTGGAAGCGCTTAATGTTATTTTTGGGCTATTGAGTGCAAGTGCTGAAGGTTGGGGACTGCGCCATGAGCGTGAGATTGCCGCGCGGATAGAAGATTATATCACCCAACGAAACGATTGCACTTATGATGAGTTGGCCGTCCATTGCATGCCGCGAAAAATACATGTGGGGCTGGAATCTGCGGTTCAAACCCTCGTATACTTCCGAAAAATTGTTCGGTATACAGACAACGGAACGATTCGCCTACGTCTGCCAATGGAAGAAGAACGGCTGACATGGTATATTGAAAGCGGTGAGGAACTCTCTTTCTCTGAGATTCAAGATCTGTTCCATGATGTTGTTCCGACTTATGATGATTATCTCGAAATAGAATTTTTCCTTTTCGAAACGCTCCGCTGCCGTATGGGGCAGATTTCCTGCTCTAATGCCGAGGGATATATCTTCTGGTTCTGCGCCGAGGATATCCCAAAAGTATCGTTTACAACGTTTGAAGACATATTCTCCGCCCCACTATTTGATGGCAAAGCTCTGCGCGATCTCTGGCCGGATGCAATCGTGACCGAGATCAATGGTGAATACGCCGAAGAATGGCTGCATGTTTATAATTTTTGCTGGCATAGATGCAGTATTGAGAGTGTGGACAAATGAAAACTTATACGATCGATCTTACAAAAGTTCATAGTTACTACGAACTGCATGAGCATTTGATGGAGGTTCTCCCTTTGCCCGATTATTACGGCAGAAATATGGATGCCCTATGGGACAGTCTGCACTGTTGGTTTGATGAGCCGGTTACCATAGAAGTAAAAGGGCGAGACACCGTCGGCAAGGACTTGGAAGAAACGGTGCAGAGACTCTGCAGAGTTTTGACATGCCTGCAGGAGCAGGACGGCATGATTATCTCCTATCTATAACAGAGAATGGCTTTCCTTGCTATCCACTCCTCTGATACCCGGGATGGCCTCGATATCCATATAAAAATGACGTGAGAATGGATGGTTACGGGCCGCCTCCACCATAACGCGCAAATACGAACCCTGTATATCGTCAGGAATGTATTTGCGGTTGCAAAAGAGATAGAGCCAAGGTTATAAGACCTTGGCTCTATCTCTTTTATGTTTCGTCCATTATTGTTCTGAAATTGTGACAGAAATGATTACAGGCTGCTGCTCGCTGCCGCCGGAGCCATCGCCGTTGGGGTCACCGCCCTGGATCATAAATCCGCTGATGATCCGGTGGAAAGTCAGTCCATCGTAGAATCTATCCTGCGCCAGCGAGACAAAATTTTTGACTGTTTCTGGTGCGGCAGTTTCGTCCAGAGCCACAGTGATCGTTCCATAATTCTCAACTTCGATCACTGGCGGTATAAGCATCAACAAATTCTTGGCTGGAAGAGGCCTCTTCATGTTCGACCTCTTGTGTTTCTCTGCCAGCTTCATAAACCTGACTGCATCCAGCAGCAAAAAGCAGAAGCAGACACCCAAGGAGCGCAGTCAAACTCCTCTTTCCCAATTTTATCAACTTCACAACCATATGTTCCTTTCCGTGGGTTATATCGTCTTGAGCGCAGTTCGCCATTTTGAACTGCGCTCAAGTAGTTTATCTGAAAACGTCCCCGCCTGCGCATGACTCGCATACCTCTGCAGGCTCCGCCCCAGCACTTGCTACGACGACAGAGTACATGCACGCAGGCAAACCGAACGGACACGAATCCTTAATGCCGATACTTTTTGGCAATGATCAGACCCACTAAAAGCACGACTGCGGAAACGACCAACAGGGTAACTGTGGTCTGGGATGAGGCAGCCGACACATCGGCATTCATTCGGTCGGGAAACTGGAACTTTCCGCCGCCCTGTCCCGGCATCGGGAAGCTTTCTGCTGAGGGCATATTCCCGGAAGAATTCTGGTTTCCGCTCATTTTGTCAGTTTGTCCGCCGGGTCTTTGCATCCCTCCGGGGCGCTCCATTCCACTGGGTATTTGCAAACCCTCTGGCATTTCCGTTGCACCAGGTTGTGTACCTTCGGGGATTTCTATGCCACCGGGCAACTGAGTACCCTCCGGCACTTCCATATTGTCCGGCATCTCAGCGCCACCCGGAACGGCCGCGTTTTGGTTTCCAAACTGCGGTGTGACATTCGGGGCAAATGCGCCATCGGAACTGTCCGCGCTGCCAAAGTCCTTGCCGGCAAAGTCCTCACGATTCCCGCGACCACCGAAGCCGCCCATGCCACCACCCATGGTGCCCATATCAGACAGATTCAGAGCCCCCGCATCCACGGTTTCGGTGCTGCCAGCAAGCTGCAGTTGGATACTTTCCGTGCGCAGGGCACAGAACTCTTTCAGTGTTTCTACACCGGTCTGGAACTCCTCATAGGTGCAGAAGGCAGATGGATCTTTTTCAACATAGGGTGCAATCAAATCATACGCGTGGTCAATGATTCCTTGCACATCCACCTTCTCCAACAGCTCGGTATACAGCGCATAGTACTGCTGGCTATAAGTTTCGTCAGAGAATATCCATGCCTGCATGGGGCGGTCAGAGAGAACTTCATCAATATTGTCATTGACAGCAGAGGCGGCGTTGTTACCCTGGAAGGTGCCGAAAGCCAGATTGTAGTCCCAGGGGATCATGGAGAGGCGTCCATCTTCCTCGTAGAGATAATAGTTGTGGATCATATTGCCGGTGTAACTGTCGCCATTGACCACATAGTTGTGGACGACAAAGTAGCGCAGAACATCCTCGATATTGACCACTTGCTCCAGGTTTTCGTTTTCGGATAACTGCTTCAGAGAGGCGATCAGTCTGGACTGGTCGGCATCCGTGACATTGGTTTTTGCGCTTTCAAAAATGGTGGAATAGCTGGCAGGATTATCATCGATATACTGCAGCTTTGTCTGGGAGGAACCCATTCCAAAACCGCCGCCCATATCGGGCATCTGCATCTCGCCGCTGTCCATAACCACTTTCATCAGGCTTTGCATCGTTTTTTCGTCGAGGCCAGCCAATACGGTCTGGATCGTGTCCGTGGTGATGTTATCAAAGTCGATACCATCCAGAATGGAAGTGTCCAGTTCCAAATCCTCAAACGCCTTTCGGATGGTTTCTTTGTCAAGGGAGAATCCGCCTCGTCCAAAGCCACCCGGCATAGTTCCAGGCATCGGCATACCACCGCGGTTATTGCCCTCGCTTTGCAGAGTGTTTTTGTTGCTGCTTGCCTGCTGCTCGGAAAAATCGGGCATCTCAAAATCCTTGCCGTTGCCACGACCGCCGCCCATGTTCATGCTGTCGGGCTTATAGAGTTCGCCGTAATCCTTGCCGTAGTTGCGCTGCAGGAAGGACTCTTCCACCGCTTCCACCGCCAGATACAGGCCCCAGTCCTCACCGTTGACGGTGATATAGGCATAGCTACACAGCGGAGCCGGAACGCCGAACTCACCCATCATTTGATAGGACAAGTAATCCTTCATATAGGTGTTGTCCTGAATGACGTTGTTCAAGCTCAGTTTATCCAGTCCGTGGTAGGTCTTGGTGCTGTCGTACTGGTCGAATTCGATCTTGAAGCTGTACCGGTCCGAATCCATGCTGGCAACATTGCTGAGCGAGGTGTTGCCCTTACCACGGATACCGACATTGGTGACTGCTTCGCCGTCAATCACCACGGAACAGACCGAGTATTCTTCGCTTCGGGCGGTTTCCAGAAACCCCTCCCAATCGTCAATGACGATGTCGATAGTATGGACTTTGGAGGTGTCGAAGAGCCTGTTTTCGTAGCCCATCACCTTGGATGCGGCCTGGATACCCAATGCCTCACCGTTCATAAAAACAGCGCACAAAACCAATGCCAGAACAGCAGCCACAAGACAGATTTTATCAATGTGCTTGTGCGTTGACATTGTCCGCCTCCTCAACTCATGTAGTCGCCGTTGTAGCTCACCAGAACCGCACTGTGAACACCGGCCATATCAGCCAGAGCATTGATGAAGTCGGTATTGTCACGCTTCAGGCGGATCTCCAGATTCAACTCCACCTCGCCCTTCTGGACGGTCTTACTTTTGACCACACATCGCTCGGTCTGCTGGTCCAGGTAGGTCTTGGCTGCCTGCTCACTCTCGTGATCGGAGCAGCGGATGACTACGATATAGGGATTCACGTGGGACTTCTGATTGGCAAACACCAACAGCACAACGCCGATGACCACGCTGCCGATGACGGCCAGAGGGATCATACCGGCAGCCAGCACGATACCTACGGCGATGGACCAGAACAGGAAAGCAATATCCAACGGCTCCTTGATAGCGGTGCGGAAACGGACGATGGACAAAGCGCCAACCATACCGAGGGACAGCACCACATTGCTGGTGACCGCCATGATCACAAGGGTGGTGATCATAGTCAGCGCAATGAGGGTTACGCCAAAGCTGGAGGCGTACATCACACCGGAGAAGGTCTTTTTGTAGACCATAAAGATGAACAGGCCAAGGCAGAAAGCCAAAACGAGGGCAATGCCCATATCCAACAGGCTGATGCTGGTCACATTCTCCAGAAAGCTGGATTTGAAAATATCGTTGAATGTCATGTCGTAATACTCCTTTTATCCATAAATTCGGCAAACCGCGTATTTGGAAAACGCGGCGGTGCGCCGTCCGTCAAGCTGTACGATGTCCCGAATAACTGAGGGCAGGAATTCATCCCACTTCACTTCCAGAATGATGGGGGCGCTGCCTGCCGGGATGGTGACGCAGTCCGGATTTAAGAAATCCGTGCAGTTCAGCCCGGTGCGAATGTCGTAGTCCAGCGTGACCCGCACATTTCCGGGGGGGTGAACGAAAGGTTCCCGGGTGTAGTCCACGATGGTTTTTGGCCGCAGGCCTTGGGACAGCATTTTGGAATACAGTTCCTGTATCAGTGGCCGACCGGACTGCAGCATCCAGTCCAAGTCTCCATCTATGATGGCCTGGGCCTCCTGCGCCGTCAGTGCCGCGCTGCGCTTATTGCCCAACCCGTTCCACTTGCTCTTTTTCTCCAGATGGATGAGTGAGGTGTCGTGGTTATAGTATCGGATGCGGAATTTCTCCCGGCAGTTGACACCGTCTATCTTTTCCCGCAGGGCCTTGTCGGACAGATTGTCAAAATAGAGGCTACGGATGAAGTATGAACCGCCCACTGCGTGAGGATCCGGCTGCATCACCGCTTTCAGCCGCTGCCGCAGCACAAGCAGATCTGCGTAATTGATCTCATGCTTCCACTCATGACGAAAGTCCAAGCTGTATCACTCCTTCCTGTGTTTGTTTGCACCGTTAGGATATAATACGAGGCTGAACTATCACTGAAAATTCCGCCAGTTCTTTTGTGAACGGTTTGTAAAATTTCTTTTTCAGCGATGTTTCAGCCTTTGGATGTATTATAATGTCGATGCAACAGATCTTCTTCACAGGCAAGGAGTGAAATCATGAAGATTTTGATTATAGAAGATGAAAAACTGCTGGCCGATTCCCTGAAAACCCTTTTGGAAACGAAGGGGTTCGAGGCGGAAGTGGTCTATGACGGCGAGGATGGCGCGGAGTACGCCGAGACCGGCATTTACGACCTGCTCATCATGGATGTGATGATGCCCAAGCTCAACGGCTATCAGGTGGCCCGTCAGGTACGCGCCAACCGGGTCACGACCCCCATTCTGATGCTGACCGCCAAGGGAGAGGTGCAGGACCGCATTGAAGGGCTGAATGCCGGAGCGGACTATTACTTAACGAAGCCCTTTGATAATCAGGAACTGCTGGCCTGCATCAACGCCCTCCTGCGTCGGCAGGGCGCACAGGTGGACATCCTTCAGTACGGCAATACCACGCTGGATCTGACCGGTTATGTACTCAGCACGGAGAAAAGCAGCATCCGTCTTTCCAAAAAAGAGTTCGATGTGATGCGCCGCCTGATGCAGTTTCAGGGCCGCAGCATCCGCAAGGATGTTCTGCTGACCCAGGTGTGGGGATTCGATTCCAGCGCCACAGAAAACAATGTAGAGGCCTATATAGGCTTTCTGCGCAAGAAGCTCCAAAGCATTGGCTCGGATTTGAAAATCGAGTCCATTCGGCTGCTGGGGTATCATCTGGAGGTGATGGAAGCATGATCAAGCGGTTACGTATCAAGTTCGTCTGCATCAATATGACCATCGTCACAGTTATGCTTTGCGTCATCTTTGGCCTTGTCCTCCATTTTACCAGCAGCGGTATGGAGAAAGACAGTTTTGAAATGATGCACGCGGTGGCCATGAATCCCCACCAGTTGGGTATCCCCGGCAAGCATGGTCCAGGCACTCAGCTCCCACATTTTATTCTTCAATCCAACCCCGGAGGAGAATGGACGGTTTCCGGCAGCGGCAACTTTGACCTGACAGACACCGCCATGCTGTCAGAACTGATCCGGCTTTCTTCTATGCAAAAAGTCGGTGTTTTGAAGGAGTACGGCCTTCGCTTCGTGCGTGTGGCAACGCCGACTGCTCAGCGTATCGTATTTGCAGATATGTCCCGCGAAACCGGTATTATGAATGACCTGCTACAAAACTGCCTGCTGATTGGTGCGGTGAGTTTCATTGCCTTTTTGATCATCAGCATCCTACTGGCCCACTGGGCAGTCAAACCGGTGGCGGTAGCCTGGGAACAGCAGCGGCAGTTTGTGGCCGATGCCTCCCATGAACTGAAGACCCCGCTGACGGTGATCCTCAGCAATGCCCAGATGCTCGCGGGGAATGGAGATGACCCAGAACTGCGGGATAAGTTGACAGGTAACATTCTGACCGTGTCCCAGCAGATGAAGGATCTGGTGGGAAAGCTGCTGAACTCTGCTCAGGTGGATCAGGGCATTGGCGCTGTGGAATTTTCTGCGCTCGATCTCAGTGAAACGGTTTTCAGTGCCATACTGCCCTTTGACTCCATTTTCTACGAGCAGGAAAAGGAATTGGACAGCGAGATTGAAGATGGCATCCGGGTGTGGGGCAGCCAGTCGCATCTGGTGCAGGTGGTGGATATTCTGCTGGACAACGCACAGAAGTACAGCAGCGAGCGTGGTCGCACATGGGTCACGCTGAAACGGCCGGGCGCAAAGCATTGTCTGCTGACGGTAGCCAGCGAGGGGGTACCCATGTCTGCCAAAGAACTGAAAGACATCTTTAAACGCTTCTATCGTGCCGATGCCGCACGGGAACGGACAGGCAGTTACGGCCTGGGCCTCTCTATCGCAGAGGGCATCGTAAAAGCTCACAAGGGAAAAATATGGGCTGATAGCAAGGGCGGCATCAACACCTTTACTGTCCAACTGCCCACCACAACTGAAAAAGTATAAAAGTAGGGAGCGAACTGCACGACTGTAGTTCGCTCCCATTCTTTACAAAGGTTTCATAAATTTTTCAGTGATGCTTCAGTTCAGGGTGTTAGAGTAAGGCAGCAAGTCTCATGAAGGAGGTCCATTATGATTTCAGTTGAACACTTGACGAAATGTTATGGTGATTTCACGGCGGTGGATGATCTGTCCTTTGAGATTGGTGAAGGCCATGTCTACGGCTTCCTTGGTCCCAATGGAGCGGGTAAATCCACCACCATGAACATCATGACAGGCTGCCTCTCGGCAACGGCAGGCCATGTTCGTATCGACGGATACGATATTTTCGACGAGCCGGACAAGGCCAAGAAACTCATCGGCTACCTGCCGGAGCATCCGCCCCTGTATATGAACGAGACACCGCTGGAGTATCTCACCTTTGTGGGTGAGGCCAAGGGGCTGCGGGGCGAGGAATTGAAGCGGCAGATCGACGAGGTCATCGACCTGACCAGGATCGAGCATATGAAGCACCGCCGCATTTCCGCTCTCTCCAAGGGCTATAAGCAGCGTGTGGGTATCGCACAAGCCCTGCTGGGAAATCCCAAAGTCATCATTCTGGATGAGCCCACGGTTGGCCTTGACCCCATCCAGATCATTGAGATCCGTGACCTCATCAGGGAGCTGGGCAAGAACCACACCGTCATTTTCAGCTCCCATATTCTTTCCGAGGTGCAGGCCATCTGTGACCAGATCCTGATGATCGCCCACGGCAAGCTGGTGGCCTTTGATGATCCGCAGAATTTGGAAAAGACGCTGCTGTCTCCCAATGAGATCACCCTGACCACCGACGCCACCGAGGGAGAGTTGAGCGACATCTTGTCCGGCGTGGAACATATCGCTGAACTTTCCACCGGCATTGCGGAAGAGAAATGGACCGTTGCCCATATCAAGACCGACCACAAGAATATCTATGACCTGTCCCGCGCGGTGTTCCTGGCCTTTTCCAAGAGCGGTAAAGTGATTTTGGAAATGAGTCTGAAGAAAGGCACCCTGGAGGATATCTTCATTGAATTGTCCGAGGCGGAGCCTGCCCCGAGCAGAGAGGAAAGCGAGGTGGAGGAAGTATGATCGCGGTATTGAAGCATGAACTGCGGACCTATTTCCGCTCTCTCACCGCTTATGTGTTCGGTGCGTTTTTGCTGCTGTTCATCGGTATCGGCTCTCTGCTGTATAACCTGCAAATGGCCGTCAGCAACTTTGAATTTGTTTTGAGCTTCAGCTGTCTGGTTTTCGTGGTCATCGTTCCTATCCTGACCATGCGCGTCATCGCAGAGGAACGGAAGCAGAAAACAGACCAGCTGCTCTACTCTCTGCCCATCACCACCACACAGGTGATTCTGGGCAAGTATTTGGCTCTGCTGGTGGTCTATTTGATCCCGTTGGCCATCGTCAGTGTTTATCCGCTGATCTTCTCCAAGTACGGCGACGTGTACCTGCTGACCGCCTACGGCTCCATTTTCGCCTTCTTTGTGCTGGGTGCGGCGCTGATCGCTCTGGGTGTGTTCATTTCCTCGCTGACGGAAAATCAGGGTTTTGCCGCCGGTATCGGCATTGCGGCCATCCTGCTGAACTATTACAGCGTCACCCTGTCCGAAAGCGTATCGTCCACGGCATTCGGCAGCATCATCGCTCTGGCGGTCCTGCTGATCGCCCTGTGGTTTGTGATCCGCCACCTGACCCGCAACGAAAAGCTGGCATGGGGCGTCTGCATTCCCCTGTACGCCGCCATTATGATCACATCCTGGGTGGACTATACCAAGTTTGAGGGGTTACTGCCCAAGATCATGAACGCGCTTTCACTCTTTGAACGCTTCTGTGTTTTTGTCAACGGCGTATTCGACCTGACAGGCATTGTGTACTATGTGAGCGTGATTGCGTTCTTCCTGTTCCTGTCGGTCCAGTCTCTTGAGAAACGGAGGTACAACTGATGAGCAAACTGAAAAACCTCCTGTCTTCCGGAAACGAAAGAAATCGCCAGTCCACCAGGGGCGGCTCTTACTCTCTGGCCATGACCGCTGTGGTGCTGGCCATCGTGGTAGTGGTCAATATCTTTGCCTCTGTGCTGCCCACCAGCCTGACCAAATTTGACATTTCTTCCTCCAAACTCTATTCCATCACCAGCAACACCAAGGTAGTGGTCAATGCCTTGCAGCAGGACGTGACCATTTACTGGATCGTCCAGTCCGGCGCGGAGGATCAGGTCATTGAGAACCTGCTGGGCAAGTATGAAAGTCTTTCCGATCACATCAAGGTCGTGAAGAAAAATCCCGACGTCTATCCCACCTTTGCCGAGCAGTACACCGATGATTACGTTCAGAACAACAGCCTTGTGGTGGAGTGCGGCGACAAATACCGCTACATCGGCCTTGAGGATATCTATATCGGTGAGATCAATATGTATTCCGGCACCTATGATGCCGACAGCTTTGACGGCGAAGGCGCGCTTACCTCCGCCATCGACTATGTGACCAGCGAGGAATACCCCCGGGTCTATCTGCTGGAGGGCCACGGCGAGGCGGAGCTGCCCGCTGACTTTGCTGAGCAGATCGAGAAGGAAAATATGGAGACCCAGACCCTGTCCCTGCTGACGGTGGATGACGTCCCGGAAGAGGCCGACTGTATCATCATCTATGCCCCCCAGAGCGACATTTCCGCAGAGGAAAAAGAGATGCTGGCTGATTATGTGTCCGCCGGCGGCAAACTGTTTGTCAGCGCCGGCCCTGTGGAGGATGGCATTCTGGAAAATCTGTATAGCCTGCTGGGCGATTACGGCGTGACCGCCAACGAAGGCATCGTAGTTGACAGCGACCGTGAGCATTACGCTCTGGGCGCACCTCTTGTCCTGATTCCCGACATGGCAAGCAGCTCTGTCACCGATTCTCTCATCGAAGAAAACTACTACACCATCATGCCTGTTGCATTGGGCCTGACCAACGAGGGGTACAGCAGCAAGGGCACTGTGACCGATCTGCTGACTACCTCCTATATGTCCTTCAGCAAGGCAGCCGGATATGATCTTGCCACCTATGACTATGAAGAGGGTGACATTGAAGGCCCCTTCTCCGTGGCCGTTTCCGTGGAGGACAACAGCGGCGGAAAGATCTACTGGTTCACTTCCGATCAGTTCCTGGAGGCACAGTATAATTCCTTCTCCTCCGGTTCCAACATGGATCTGGCTATGAATGCCCTGTCTGACCTGATCGGCGAGAGCGAAGCCATGGCCATCCGCAGCAAGTCCCTGAACTACAACTACCTGACCATCACGGACGCCACGTCCTCTCTGCTGAAGGTCCTGATGATCGGCGTGTTCCCGCTGGCCTATCTGGGCGCGGGCATCTGCGTCATTCTCAGTCGAAAGAAGGTGCAAAATGAAACGTTCTAAACGGCTTTTCGCCCTGCTGGGCGTTTTAGTGGTTGCCTGCGTTGCTACCATCCTGGTCACGCAGATGGAGGAAGACAAAGAGCAGATCAAGGCCACCGGCGAGATCGTACTGGAAGTGGACAGTAATGACGTCCAGTCCCTCAGTTGGGAGTATGGGGAAACCTCGCTGGCCTTCCACAAGGATGAAGCATGGATCTATGACGAGGACGAGGCGTTCCCCGTGGACGAAGAGCAGATCCACGATATGCTGGAACAGTTTGAAGCTTTCGGTGTCTCTTTCATCATCGAGGAAGTAAGCGACTACGATATGTATGGGCTGGACGATCCTGAGTGCGTCATCAATTTTGCAACAGCGGAGCAGTCCTATACCGTGGAAGTGGGCAACTTCAGCAATATGGATGAGGAGCGCTATATTTCCATCGGTGACGGCAATGTGTATCTGGCAAAGGTCGATCCTCTGGAAGAGTTTGACGCCGTGCTGGACGATATGATCAAGCATGACGAAGATCTCTCTTATGAGCAGATCACCCAGATCAAGTTCGAAGGTGCGGAAAACTACACCATCTTCTACGAAGAGGAAAGTACCGCCACCTACTGTGCCGACGATGTGTACTTTACCGAGCAGAACGGTGAGGTTCTGCCTCTGGATACCGACCGGGTGGGCAGCTGGCTGGAATCCCTCACCACGCTGAACCCCACCGATTATGTGACCTACAATGTCACGGATGAGGAACTGGAATCCTATGATCTGGTG
The DNA here is from genome assembly GCA_015068065.1 of Oscillospiraceae bacterium. Classification (GTDB taxonomy): domain Bacteria; phylum Bacillota; class Clostridia; order Oscillospirales; family Oscillospiraceae; genus Lawsonibacter. Next base: position 21,680 of record SVLE01000008.1, read on the forward strand.
GAGCCTGAGCTGACCATCACGGTGGATTACACCACTGAGGATGAGGACGGCAAGGAGATTTCCGATACCTTTGTGCTGTCCATCAGCCGAAATCCCGAGGAACTGGCTGCCGCCGAAGAGGCGGAAGCCAATGACGAGGAAGCGGAGGATGTCACCGCTTATGTCCGAATCGGTGAATCCCAGATCATTTACAAAGTCTCCGAGTATAACAGCAACAGCATAAGAGCGGTTTCCTACAATGAACTGCGCCACCGCGAGGTACTGCCTGCCGACTTCGAGGATGTCTATCAGGTCGATGTAACTCTGGAAGGCGCTGATCATACCATCGCCGTGGACGGTGAGGAGGATGATCAGCGCATCTGGAAGTGCGGTGAGGAAGAAGTCGAGATCGATGATCTGCAGGATGCTCTGGAAACGCTGGATGCGGAATACTCCAGCGATTTCATCACCGATAAGCCCTCCGGCAAGGAGGAGATCCGTCTGACCGTCTATCTGGACAATGAGAATCACCCCAAGGTGGAGATCGAACTGTACCGCCATGACGGCGAGGACTGCCTTGCCGTGGTGGATGGCGAGACCTTTGCTCTGGTCCCCCGCAGCGATGTGGTGGATCTGATTGAGGCGGTCAACGCTATCGTTTTGAACTGACATCACCGAATTTTCATTTAGAACAACATTGAATTTGAGTCGATAGACTATACCCGCCCGCCTCCACCATTCATTCTCACGTCCAGCGGGAAATTACAAAAATACGCCTCATGGTCAACCTTTGCTGGCCATGAGGCGTATTTGTTTGTGATAGGCAGGATCGGCATACAACGCAAACTTCTTATATTATCTTTCTTAATCCTTTCGGATAATGGTTTTTCGCCCGCCCTGATGTTACTTTTACACCGCCGATGGAGCAGCCCTCTGTGGTGATCACAGCCCAGCCGTTTTCACAGTCTACCGAGATTTCCTCTCCGTGCAGATAGCACTCTAATTCCGGGCTGTCGGGCGCAAGCTCAATCTGACGCTTGAACTGCCTGCCCATGGCCATAAAAAACTGGTGATGGGGCTGGATGTAATTTTTACGGATCTCACCGATCGTAACGCCGCAGGAAAAGGCAACGCCCTTATCCAGCGTCAATTCGGAGGAGGCATAAACGGGGTTCCCGTTATACATGGAGACCTGCCCCAAATCGTAATGGGCAAGGGTGTCGTTCAGAAAATCAATGACAACAGGGTCAATCTTTACTGCAGATTTTTTTGCTTCTGCCGAACGCGGCACAGAGGGCCGTTTATTATGGAGAACAGCCATGAACTGCCCCTCACCTCTGCTTCTGTGGGGATAAAATCTGCGTGCTTCATAAAGATTGGGGCATTTACAGCCATCGTAGCTGATCCCGTCATTGGTGTGTCGTCGGATCACTTCGCGCACGGGAATCAGCTCAAATTCCGGATGCTCCTGTAAAAAATCATCTACAACCATCTCGTTCTCCTCCAGGGAGAACGTGCAGGTGGCATAAACAATATACCCTCCCGGGCGCAGGGCAGAAACGGCCTGACCCAGAATCCCTTTCTGTCGCTGAGCGCAGTGCAAAACGTTATCTGCGCTCCACTCTTTGATGGCGGTGTCATCCTTTCGGAACATACCCTCGCCGGAACAGGGAGCATCCACCATGATCATATCAAAGGTTTCCGGGAATATTTGAGCGATACGAGCAGGGTCCAGACAGGTTGTCGCGGTATTGCGGAATCCGAGACGCTCCATATTTCCCGTCAGAATTTTACAGCGCGAAGGGACGATCTCGTTAGAAATCAGAATGCCGTTTTCCCCGAGCTTATTTCGCAGTTGACTGCTTTTCCCGCCCGGGGCGGCACACAGATCAAGGATCCACCAATCGGGCTGGATCTCCAGACACTCGGCAGTCGCCATGGCGCCGGGGTCCTGCACATAGATCATACCCGCATGGTGGAAGGGGTGATTGCCTATCTTGTCATAATCCAGATAAAACCCGGTTTCTACGTAAGGAATCTGTTCAGAGGGGAATGGGGTGATTTTGGCAAAATCCGACACCGATATTTTTTCCGTATTGACGCGGAACGCCCGCACTGCGTTTTGACGAAAGGAATCCTCGTACAGGCGAAACTCCTCCTCACCCAACAGCTGTTTCATTCTTTTCGCAAATTCAACCGGTAGTTTTTTCACTGCCCGTCACCGTCCAAATTCATCTCTACGTGCAGCATGCCCAGACCCATCGCAGTTACTGCGGCAGTTTCCGCCCGCAGGATCCGCTTTCCAAGGGAAATAACAGCAGCGCCTGCCTGGCGTGCAAGTTCTATCTCCCTTTCCTCAAAGCCACCCTCCGGACCCACAAGGATGCCAACGGACATGCCGGGCTTTATGCGGGACAGGGCTTCACGGGTTTCTGCCATGCCACGTTCATTCTCATAGGGCACAAGAAACAAGTCCATTTCAGCAGCCTTGCCCATGGCCTGTTTGTAGGTCATTACATCACACACTTCGGGTATCACATTTCGCTTGCTCTGCTTTGCGGCACTTTCCGCAATGGACTGCCAACGGTCCCTCCGCGCCTTTTTCTTCTTTTCATCCAATTTCATGACACAGCGGCTCATCTCCACAGGAATGATCCCGGCCACGCCCAGCTCCACCGTTTTCTGAATAATCAGTTCCAATTTATCTCCCTTGGGCAATCCCTGAAAGAGATAGAAATGGACGGAAAGTTCTGTGTTCCGGTAATCTTCCTCCAGAATCTCCGCCTCCACCGCATCTTCCTCGATATGCTTCAGCCGGCACAGACTGCTTGTTCCCTCGCAGCTCACGAGAAAGGTGTCGCCGATCTGCATCCGCAGCACATTGCAAATGTGGTTGTGATCCTTGCCACTGATTCTGAAACTGCCACCCGCGCGGGCACACCCATCAACGAAAAAATTATACATACCGCATCACCCTCCGGTGTTTTGTTCACGGGATATTTACATAAGTGTAATGTATCATATGGCGCTGTTTTTTTCAAGTAAACCGGTGCTTCACGGGTTGCGTTGCACGACCATTATTTTTGGCAGCTGGGAAAAGATTGTTTATACCGCCGCGACACGAACTTTTCTTTTGCGGCGGCCTTTACAAATAAAGCGTCACAAGTATATAATACTTATTGAAAATGTTTGTGTTTTGCCTTCGACAAAAAAGAAATACAGTTATTAAATCGGCAAAGAAGATTATTATGGATCTTACGATTTGCATGGGCAATTCTTTGAGCAGGAAGTACTTAGTCGCGTAGGGTAGTGAGTGGATTGCCGTGGAAGAGCGCCTCAGGCTGAAAAAATCAGACTGTAAAAACTGTCACAAATGCATTCAGTACTGCCCGGTCAAGGCGATTGCCATTATCAGGGGAAAAGCAGATTTATCCATGTGCCTGCCCTATATAATGGAGCATGATGGAGAAGGTACAGGGCCGTCAATCCCGCCCATCAAAACCCAAACCTGCCCATCGCCTTCAGTATTAAAATACAGTTGGTGCGTGAATTGCCAATTGCCTGGAACAAATGGGGAAAACCATCCGTGTCAGCTATTTTTAGGAGGTACTATGAGAAAATTTGATACAAAAGTACAGCATTTGAAATACAAAGTGCTGCGTGAAGTGGCCCGGGCCGAGTGGAACGACACCCTGACCGAATCCATTTTTAAGATTCCCAAGATGATTTCTCCCGGTCCACACTCCACCATGCGCTGCTGCATCCACAAGGAGCGCGCCATCGTCAATGAACGAGTCCATCTGGCCATGGGCGGAGATCCGGAAAACCCCAACTCCATTGAGGTTATCGGCATTGCCTGTGACGAGTGCCCCACCAGCGGCTATACGGTAACAGAAATTTGCCGCGGCTGTCTTGCGCGCCATTGTATGGATGCCTGTCCCAAGGACGCTATTTCCATCAAGGACGACCTGCACGCGGTGATCGACAAGAGCAAGTGCATCAACTGCGGCCTGTGTGCCAAAGCCTGCTCCTACGGTGCAATCATTGACCGTAAGCGTCCCTGTGAAAAGGCGTGCAAGGTGGGTGCTATCTCCATGGCAGAGACGGGAGAGGCCCACATTGATGACGAGAAGTGCATCAGTTGCGGAGCATGTATCTATCAGTGCCCCTTTGGTGCGGTATCGGACAAGTCCTTTATTCTGGACGTGATCCGCGTGCTCAAACAGAGCAAACAGGATGGAACAAAGGTGTATGCCGTAGTGGCCCCCTCCATCGCCAGCCAGTTTTCTTACGCCAAACTGGGTCAGGTGGTAGCCGGGATCAAGAAGCTGGGTTTCCATGCGGTTGTCGAGGCTGCTCTGGGAGCTGATTTGGTGGCGTGGAACGAGTCGGATGAACTGGCCGAAAAGGGATTCCTGACCAGTTCCTGCTGCCCTGCTTTCGTGGAGTATGTAACCAAGTTCTTCCCCAAGTTGTTGGACAAGGTGTCCCACAATCCCTCTCCCATGGCAGCGATGGGTGAGTACATCAAGTCTACCGATCCCGAAGCAAAAGTAATCTTTATCGGACCCTGCACCGCAAAGAAGAACGAGTTCCGCAAGGAAAAGGTGCGTCCCTATGTGGATAGTGTGCTGACCTTCGAAGAATTGCAGGCCCTGTTTGACAGCCGTGATTTGGAGATCAGCTCTCTGGAGGAGGAGGTTCTGGACAACGCTTCCTTCTACGGGCGTATCTTTGCCCGCAGTGGCGGTCTGTCCGAGGCGGTGGCACAGGCCCTGAAGGAGAAGGATAGTGACTTCGAAGCAAAGCCTGCGGTATGTTCCGGTATTGAAGAGTGCCGGATGGCGCTACTGAAGGCGGCTGCGGGAAAGGCCGACTTCAACTTCATCGAAGGTATGGCCTGTATCAACGGCTGTATCAACGGGGCGGGCTGTCTGACCCACGGACCCAAGAATAAGGCCGGGGTGGACAGCTACGGGAAAGAGGCTACGGAAAAAACCATCGCTGATGCAATCAGCCTGCTGAAATAAGTGCACGAAAAATGCTGCCTGAATGAGTGGTCACGCTTTACGGCGTGCCTCCATTCAGGCAGCATTTTTATGCGTTATAACATCAGGGGATATCCTGCTCCACCTGCTCGGGAGGCAGGTCCAGCATCTCCGGATGACTGAGGATCCGCATCAGGTACTTCAGCGCGGAGGCGTAGTAGAAACCGTCGCAGATTCGGTCGTCCAGATTGAAGGTCACGTCCAGATACTTTCGCTTCACGATCTCGCCGTTTACCGGTTCCTCAACGCGCCGCTTCTTGCCAAAGGCGCAGAATACGGGGATGGTGCCGAAATCGTAGAGGTGGTGGAAAACGGGGCGTATGCCGAGGGAGGCCATAGAGGTGAAAAATACAGTCCCGTGGAAGGGGCTGACTTCCAGCAAAAAGGCGGGGAGCAGGCCAAAGTAGTCCAGTGCCCTCAGAAGCCACACGGCCAGTTTGAGCAGGGGGCCGGGGATATAGGCCAGAACAGCGGCGATGTTGTCCATGCCGGAGTCCAGCGGCGTGGTCTTTGCCTCATCCACCGCGGCATTAAACTTTTTGAACACGTCCTCGATGGTGTCGTGAGGGGAGAAATGAACCTTGATGACCGTGTCGGGAGCAGAGAGGGACAGCTCCTTCTTCACCGTCATACACATAGCGATGTCATTGCCGCGGGAATAGATCTTCTGACCGGCGATGAAACGGTTGATGGCAGGATATTTGGCAATCATTCTCACATAGGCCGCAATAAGTACATGGGTGATGCCCACGCCGGTCATGCCTTCTCTGCGCTTGCAGCGGATGTACTCTTCTACCTGCGTGATCTCGATGGCCTCGGCAAACAGATTGCTTGAGCCGGTGCGGTTGGGCATTAGGTACGGCTCCACTAGAGCCATGGGGGGCATGGAGCGGATACGCCGCCCTTCGGAACGGTCACCCCATGTGGGGTGGTATGACCCATCCTTATGTATGCGGATGGCGGGCAGGAGGATCAGCAGGCCCGTGATCCAAAGATAATCCGGCAGTCGTCTGTAAGTGAAGGCGATTCCACACAGCGCGGCCAGGTACAGTGGCAGCAGTCCGAAGCGATGCCACCGCCCATCTATGATGGCCGTATAAGCAATGCAGAACAGGATCGCACCCATAAATACGGCCACATCACATGTGTGCAGTGGCCACCAGGCGTAACACAGGCCCAGGATCCAGACAGGAATAGCGGTTTTATACAGCCTTTCCTCTCCGGACAACAGACACATCACAGCGAGCAGAACCGACGCAAGGCCCGGCAGAATCATTTGAAGCCAAAGGCCTGCCTGCTCCATCTGAGAAAACAGAATAACTCTTGCTGCCGCGGATGCCAGCAGGCAGAGTGCAGACAGCCAGACAAACGGGTTCTTTTTACTGATGTATAGATAGATTATCTTTTCCATAGGATCCCCCTCTCCGGTTTCCTTGCTTGCTCCGGCGGAACAAAGGAAACAGACCACAGCCATTTTAGCACAAAAACATTCCGTTTTCTACATTTATCGACACAGAACCTGAAAATTGATTGCGGCGAGGGGTGCTGCCATGTTGCTGCGGATGTGGAAACGGCAAATTCTGATGCGTCTGCAAACAATTGTGAAGTTTAAACTTATGAATCGAGCAGAAGAAACAGTAGGTCGAAGAGGGAAATGGCTCTTGAAACGGGAGCGGATGGGCCATATAATGGTGTTATCAAGCATTATAATGGTGAAGAATGGCGTTTGGGTCATTTCTCACTCGAAATCAGGAGGAAAAACACATGAGCGAGAACAAAAAGCCCCTTGAGGGCATTCGTCTGATCGAACTGGCCAACTACGTGGCCGCCCCCATCGTGGGCCGCATTGCCGCCGATCTGGGCGCGGAGGTTATCAAGATCGAGGGTCGCGGTGGTGACGCCTGGCGCGCCACCTCTCTGAGCCATACCAAGACCGGGGAGGATGAGAACCCCCTGTTCGATATCTTCAATGTGGGTAAGAAGTCCATCTCCCTAAATATGAAGAGTGAGGAAGGCAAGGAAGTCTTCTTCAAACTGCTGGAGGGAGCTGACATTCTGGTCACCAACACCCGCAACCAGTCTCTGGTCAAGCTGGGTGTGGACTATCCCTCCATTAAGGACCGATTCCCCCGTCTGATTTACGCCACTCTGACCGGCTACGGCTACGAGGGTCCCGACTGCAACGCTCCCGGCTTTGACAATATCGCTTTCTGGTCTCGTTCCGGCTTCTCTGCCGACATGACCTTCGATGCCCCTGGCAGCTATCCCACTAACTCCCGCTACGCCATGGGCGACATCCTGTCCGGTACCACGCTGTTCGGCGGCGTGATGACCGCTCTGTATCAGCGCGAGCGCACGGGCAAGGGCGACTTTGTTACCATGTCCCTATACAATGCAGGCATCTGGATGTCCGGTGGCTGTATCGTTATGGCTGAAGATCCCTATAACCACGAGTACCCCGAAAAGCGCAATGCCGGCACGCCTACCAATCTGGCCTACCGCTGCTCTGACGGTGAGTGGATTCGCTGCACCATCTTCGAATATGACCGCTACTGCGACAAGTTCTTTGCTGCCATCGGTGTGACGCAGGAGATGGCCGACCTGGGCGTGACCAACATGGCCACCCTGATGGGCAAGGCCGACGTGATCGTGCCCATCTATGAGAAGGCATTTATCAAGAAGACTTCTGCCGAGTGGCTGAAGATCTTTGCTGAGCTGGATATCGTCAGCGGCCGCCTGTACCACTTTGCCGACGTGCTGAAGGATGAGCAGGCCTGGGCCAACGAGTACCTGCAGACCTACAAGTGCGGCAACGGTGCTGAGCGCGTACTGCCCACCTGTCCTGTCCGTCTGGGCTCTCAGGGCGCACTGAAGTTCGGCGCCCCCATCCTGTATGGTGAGCATAACCGTCAGGTGCTGACCGATCTGGGCTATACCGAGGAGCAGATCGACGAAATCATCGCCAAAGGTGCTCTGAGCTAAATATAAAACGAGACCGCCCCGCAGAAATATTTCTGCGGGGCGGTATTTGCTGAGCGGGTATCATTCCGCGGCCGCGGCCCAGTAAGAGGCACAGAATTCACGAAAACTGTGGGCGGCCTTGGACATATATTTTTTGGGATTCCAGAACAGAGCCATTTCCCGGTAAGCAAATTCATCTGCGATGGGGATGTAGCAGTTGGGTTTAAACATATCCACCTCATAAGCGGAGGCAGAGGTGAGCGCGACACCGAATTCCGAGTCAATCAGGGCTGCGCGCAGAGAGTAGTCGCATTCCAGTACCGTGCGAATGTTGACCCCTGCCTGTTTGAACAGGTGGGCGCAGTAAACGCGCCAGGGGGTACCCGCAGGCAGATCAATATAAGCTTCGTTTTCCAACTCTTTCAGATACACCGACTCGCGTCCGGCCAGTCGATGGTTTTTGGGGACACAGAGATAAACGCTGTCCTTTTTCAGAAAGACATGCTCCAGATCGGCGTCCGGAATCTCGTCCGTGCTGGCGATGACGAAGTCTGTTTTCATGGAGCGCAGGGCATCAATCAGCTCTTCCAGTGTTTTATTTTGCTGCTTGATGGCGTACTCTGGGTAGTGTTTGCGGAAGTCACGTACCATGGGCAGCCAGACCTGGGAGGTGCCCATGGCGATGCTGACCTGCTTTTCCGCGTTCTCCGTCAGCTCCTGCAGTGCCGAGCGTCCGTTGTCCAGAGCAGCGAACACATCGTTAACATACTGGAGGTAGAGCTTGCCGGCCTGGTTCAGACGGATCGAGCGCTTGGAACGGTCGAACAGCTGCACCCCCAGTTCCTTTTCCAGACCGATGATCATACTGCTCAGAGCGGTTTGGGAGATATACAGTTCCTTGGCTGTCTGGGTAATGTGCTCGGTGACCGCCAGTCTGCGGAAATAGTCCAGCTGTAGCAGTGTAATCATAGAAACGACTCCCATATCATCAGTTTAAACTTATGAGTTATGAACTTATTATGAGTTATTCATTTGACTTTGTCAATGGTATACTATAAGTGTAAGAGTATGGAACCCGAAAACAACGTAAAAGTGGAGGGAAACGCGATGCGAGATGCAGTAATTACCGATTGCGTACGAACTGCCATCGGTAAAATGAACGGGGCTCTGAGCGAGTATGACGAGCAGGAGCTGGCCGCCATTGTTATGAAAGAAGTGCTGAACCGCTCCAAAATCACGGCGGATCAGGTGGATGAGGTCATTTTTGGCCACGTGAAGATGAATACATACCCCATGAATCTGGCCCGCTACGGCTGGCTGGAGGCCGGCATGCCCGACAGCGTGCCCGGCTACACCCTGCAGCGTGCCTGCTCCTCCGGATCCCAGTCCATCTATGATGCCAGCCAGATCATCGCCTGCGGCGATGCGGACATCATTCTGGCCGGCGGCGCGGAGAATATGACCAAGTCCTGCTATTATCTGCGCAACGCCCGCAACGGTCTGGGGACCAAGAATGTGACCCTGATGGACAACATTCTGGAGGGTACCGCCGGCAACTCCCCCGAGGAGATCTTCGGCGTGCTGCCCATGGGCATGACTGCTGAGAACGTAGCCGAGATGTACGGAATTGAGCGCGAGATTCAGGACGTGTTCGCTCTGGGCAGCCAGGAGCGCGCCCGCAAGGCCATTGACGAGGGTAAGTTCAAGGAGCAGATCGTCCCCGTAGGCGACTTTGACACCGACGAGCATCCCCGCTCCACCACCCTGGAGAAGCTGGCCGCCATGAAGCCCGCCTTCAAGAAAGACGGCTGCGTTACTGCTGGCAACTCCTCTGGCCGCAATGACGGTGCTTCCGCCGTGCTGGTCATGAGCCGGGAGAAGGCCGACGAGCTGGGCTATGACTACTATCTGCGCCACGTATCCTCTGCCGTTGTGGGTCTGGAACCCAACATTATGGGCGTTGGTCCCATCGAGGCATCCCGTGAGGCACTTGCCAAGGCTGGCCTGAAGATCGAGGACATCGGTCTGATCGAGCTGAACGAGGCCTTTGCCGCCCAGTCTGTGGCCGTGATGCGCGAGTGGGTCAAGTGGTCTAAGACCGAGACCTTTGACTCCATCTGGGAGCGCACCAACGTCAACGGCAGCGGCATCTCTCTGGGTCACCCCCTGGCCGCTACCGGAGGCATCCTGACCACCAAGCTGTTCTACGAGCTGAAGAACCGTCCCGACGTGCGCTATGCCATGGTCACCATGTGTATCGGCGGCGGCATGGGCTTTGCCTCTATCTTCGAGCAGTGCAGAAAGGACGGTTGATGAGCATGAAAAAAGTCATTATTGCCGACAGTGTTCGTACCGCCTGGACCAAGCCCGGCGCGGGCCTCGCTCCTTTTATTTCCTCTGACTTCTCCGCCAAGATCCTCACCGAGCTGCTCACCCGTACCGGTGTGGAAGGGGCGGCTGTGGATCAGGTGGTCTTCGGTCAGGCTCATCCCTCCACCATGCCAAACAACATCGGTCATTACGCATGGCTGAAAGCCGAACTGCCCGTGGAGGTCCCCGGCTATACCGTACAGAGCTGCAGCGGCTCCGCCCTGCAGGCCCTGCGCAACTGCTATTACCTGATCGCTACCGGCAACGAGGATATCTGCGTGGCTGGCGGCGCGGACAGTTATTCCGCCGCTCCCTTTGTGCTGCGTGATGCCCGTAACCATTTTTACCCCCAGCACCGCACCTTCATCGACTCCATCGAGGAGGCGGAGCTGTACACCCAGCCCGAGGCCATGGGCCGTCTGGAACAGTACGAGCTGGCCCACGGCAAGACCCTGAGCGCTGAGGCTGTGAAGTTTGCTCAGGACAGCATCGCCAAGGCTCAGGCTGCCGACTGTGCCGGTCAGATCCTGCCTATCTCCTACGAGGTGCGCAAGAAGGGTGTCGTTACCGTGGACAAGGACGAGATGCTGGCTTGTGCCAACGCGGAGAACGTGCTGTCTGCCTATGCCGACGGTGCCGCAGTTACCATGCTCATGAGCGAGGACAAGGCCAAGGAACTTGGCGTGAAGGGGCAGGCCGCTATCTGCGGCTTTGCCGTATCCGGCTGCGACCCCAAGCAGCAGCAGACTGCCGGTGCTCTGGCTGTGGAAAAGCTGCTGAAGAACAAGGGTCTGACCATGGACGATATTGCTGTGATCGAGGTGATCGAGAACAGCGCTCAGGACGTGCTGGACACCGTGAAGGCACTGGGCGGCAAGCCTCAGGTCAACCCCATGGGCGGCGCGCTGGCCTATGGCAAGAACGACGGCGCCGAAGGCATCATCATGCTCATGCGCCTGGTGGCCAGCCTGAAGGATGGCCAGAGGGGTGTTCTGTGCACCTACACCGCCGGCGGTCAGGGCATGGCAGCTCTGGTTGAGAAATAAGCGTTTTGGCCACATATAGAGTAGTTTAACAGATTTTAAATAATAAATTGAGGTGTTTGACTATGAAAAAGTGTACCGTAATCGGCGGCGGCGCTATGGGCCGTCAGATCGCCCTGAATACCGCTATCCATGGCTATGAGGTCGTGGTGTGTGAAAGCTTCCCAGCAGCCCTGGAAAGCCTGGAGAGCTGGAAAGAGGAATATCTGGCCGGCCGCGTGGCCAAGGGCCGTATGACTCAGGAGCAGGTGGACGCCGTCAAGGCCCGCTTCTCCGTCACCGGAGATCTGGCCGTGGCCTGCAAGGACACCGACATCGTCATCGAGGCCATTATCGAGGACAAGCAGGCCAAAACCGACCTGCTGAGCAAGGTCAGCAAGCTGGTCCGCCCCGACACCGTCATCGCCACCAACTCCAGCTTTATGGTATCCTCCACCTTTGCTGACGCGGTGGATCATCCCGAGCGTCTGGCAAACCTGCACTACTTCATGCCCGCTCTGGTCATGAAGCTGGTTGAGGTGGTCAAGGGCGAGCATACCTCTCAGGAGACGGTGGACAAGCTGATGGAGTTTGGCCGCAGCACCGGCAAGACTCCCGCTCTGGTGAAGAAGGAAGAGGACGGCTTCATCGTTAACAATGTCCTCAAGGCCATCAAGGAAGAGGCCTACCGTCTGGTCAGCGAGGGCGTTTGCTCTCTGGAAGATCTGGACACTGCTGTCAAGCTGGGTCTGGGTCATCCCATGGGTCCCTACGAGCTGGACGATATGAGCGGCATCGATGTGCGCTACAATGTGCTCAAGCGCCGTTATGAGGAGACCGGAGTGAAGTCTTACGGTTATGATATGATCTCCAAACTGTATGAGGAAGGCCGTCTGGGTAAGAAGACCAAGCACGGCTTCTACGATTACGAATAATCTGCAAAAGGGACCTGCTGCGTTACGGCAGGTTCCTTTTCATAAAAAACACAGGGCAGCTTTTGCTGCCCTGTGTTGTGCTTTATTCGGTGGTGTAGTTGTCGAAGTAGCCCTGAATATAGACGAAGGGAGTGCCCTTGTCGCCAGAGCCGGAGGTCAGGTCGCACAGAGAACCAATCAGGTCGGTCAGGCGGCGGGGGGTGGTGCCCTCAGACACCATCTGACCCACAAGGTTGCTGTCCTTGTCCTTGATTTTGTCCTTGATGGCCTGCTTCAGAGCCTCGCCGGACAGGTCGGCAAAGTCGTTGTCAGCCAGATATTTCAGCTTTAGCTCGTTGGGGGTGCCTTCCAGACCGGCGGTATAGGCGGGGGAGACAACGGGGTCGGCCAGTTCCCAGATCTTACCCACAGGGTCCTTAAATGCACCGTCACCGTAGACCATGACTTCCACGTGCTTGCCGGTCTTGTCCAGCAGGCGCTTCTGAATGTCCTCCACCAGATCCTGACAGTCACGGGGGAACAGCTTGACCTGGTCCTCGGTGGCCTTGTTGGAGCCCAGCAGACCGTACTTCTCGTTGCAACCGCTGCCGTTGATGGGGGCGGTCATGATCTCATCCAGACCGAACACCTTTTCCGCGCCGGCAGCCTTCAGAAGGCGCTTGGTGCGCGCGCGGGTGTGGATGTCACAGTTCAGGACGTTCTTGGTGTAGCTCAGGACCGCGCGGGGGTCATTGGCGAAGATGATCTCCACGTCAGCACCGCAGCTGCGGATCAGTTCTTCGTAGTAGGCCACATAATCCACGCCGGTGAAGGGGTGCTTTTCGTAGCCGAAGAGGGCGCGGTAGCGCTCCAGAGAGAGCACGTCCTTGTAAGGGTCTACGCTAGCCTCGTCCATGGCATCCAGGGAGATCAGGTGATTGCCCACCTCGTCAGAGGGGTAGGACAGCATCAGCACGACCTTTTTGCAGCCCTTGGCGATGCCACGCAGGCAGATGGCAAAACGGTTGCGGCTGAGGATGGGGAAGATAACGCCCACCGTTTCGCCGCCGAACTTGGCGCGCACATCATCGGCGATATTGTCCACGGAGACATAGTTGCCCTGCACACGGGCCACGATGGACTCGGTAATGGCGACCACGTCACGGTCGTGGATGGCAAAACCGTCGTCAGCGGAAGCCTCCAGCACGCAGTCGGTAACGATCTTGGCCAGATCATCGCCGGCACGGATAATGGGGGCGCGGAGACCGCGGGAAACAGTGCCTATCATACGGCTCATAAAGGAACCACTCCTTGTCAGCATGTCCCTCGGGACAGCTGAAAAATTCGGGGAAACGAAACCCCACACTTCAGTATAACAAAAACACGCGGTTTTGTAAATCAGTATGCCCGGATTTTTTGAATATTTGCGTTGATTTTATTGCTTTTTAATGCGCGCAGTGTCCTTCAGTTGGGTGGAATGTGCATTTTGACGATTGTGATCGGCAAGAAAGAGGCTGATCTGCCCCTGGACCTGCTCCAATTCCTCCCGGAAAGTGCGGGCGGACAGCCGCAGGGCACCATGGCCCAGAATGATAAGCTGTTCCAGTGCGTCCGAGGTGGCCACACGGACCTTGTGATCACGGCTCAGATCATAGGTGGTCTTTTCGATATAGGCATCCGCGGTCTCGGCTTCTTTGGTATAGACTACATAGATTCCGTTGCTTTTTTCCACCGAGCCGGGGTTACCCTTGACCTTGTAAGCGTCAAAGACCACGATGACTTCGCACTGTCGGGCACCCCGATAGTTGGTCAGCAGGTCGCAAAGTGCACTGCGGGCGGCGGAAACATCGTGCCGGGCGAGTTCCTTCAGCTCGTCCCAGGCGAAGATGATGTTGTATCCATCCACCAGCAGATATTCCGGCCCGGTCTTTTTGGGCTGGAATTTGTATTCCTTGTCCTCCAGACTTGTGCGGGCAGGTTTTTTGGCCGGCTGGAAGGCTTTTGGTTCCACTTTGCCATAGGTGCGCTCAAAAATCTTTTGCAGCTCCTTGTCCTGCTCCAGTGAGCCGGTATACTGCCGGGTGCTGCCACCGGCGGGGCCGGTGGGGGTGGAGTCAGGTTCCCTGTGCTGCTTCAGTGGGCTTTCGATATCGGCATGGTCTGCCACCTCACGCCATGGGACAACAAAGCCCGCACCGTGGGCGCAGAAAACAGAGTCGGCGGTGTTATTGGTGTCCCGCTCGGCCTCATAGCCCATGGCAGCAATCACTTCTTCGGCATTGTGACAGGGCTGATATCCCCGTACCTGACAACTCAGACGGCCCAGACCGCGGGTGTAGGCGGTCACGTCCTGCCAGTAATCACGCAGACCGGCCACGGGGGCGGTGCCGGTGAGCAGGGTCAGTTCGCCCTGAGGCTCGGGCGGGTCAAAGGAACCACCCATGGTTTGGATGTCCGTCATGGCCCGGCCCACATTGTCTGCGGGTACCTCCAGCCGGAAGGAATACCAGGGCTCCAGCAGAACACTTTGTGCCTGCATCAGGCCGTGACGCACAGCCCGATAGGTGGCCTGTCGGAAATCACCGCCCTCCGTGTGTTTGGGATGGGCGCGGCCGGCGATGAGGGTGATTTTCATATCGGTGATGGGAGAGCCGGTGAGCACTCCCAGGTGCTCTTTTTCGCTCAGATGGGTCATGACAAGGCGCTGCCAGTTCAGCTCAAGGGCATCGGTGGAGCAGCCGGACTCAAAGAGCAGGCCGCTGCCCGGTTCGCACGGTTCAAGAAGCAGATGGACCTCGGCGTAATGGCGCAGGGGCTCAAAGTGGCCAATACCCTCTGTGGAATCGGAGATGGTCTCCTTATACACAATACTGCCCGGACCGAACTCTACTTCCATGGAAAAACGCTGCGCGATGACACGGCGCAGCACTTCCAACTGGACCTGCCCCATGAGCTGGATGTGGATCTGGCGCAGCAGCTGATTCCAGACGATGTGCAGCTGAGGGTCTTCCTCCTCCAGCTGGGAGAGCTTGCTCATAGCCACATGTGGGTCGCAGCCCTCGGGCAGGATCAGATGATAGCTGAGCACGGGCTCCAGAATGGGTAGGGTGTCCCCGGCCTCAAAGCCCAGTCCCATTCCGGGGCGGGTTTGGGTCAAACCGGTGACAGCACACACGCTTCCGGCGGGCGCGCTGTCGGTGGCGGTGAATTTGGCGCCGGAGTAAAGACGCAGCTGATCAGCTTTTTCCTGCCAGGACTCATCACCCTGACCACCGGACAGGAGGGTTTTGGCCTTGAGAGAGCCGCCGGTGATCTTCAGCCAGGTCAGGCGGCTGCCCTGATTGTCACGAGAAATCTTGAACACCCGGGCGCCGAATTCGTCCGGACGCTCGGGGCGGGGGGCAAAGGTCTCCAACGCTGACAGAAGAGCATCTACGCCCGTCAGCTTCAGGGCGGAGCCGAAACAGCAGGGGAAGATTTTGCGGCGGTTGACGAGGGTGCGCAGACATTCCTCGGAAAGGGTGCCGGAGGAGAGAAATTCCTCCAGTGCGGACTCATCACACATGGCGGCATTTTCGTCCCGATCAGGGGAAGAAAAATCAACACAGCCGTCGTCCAGCTGACGGCGCAGATCGGACATCAGCCGCTCACGATCGGTACCGGCCAGATCCATTTTATTGATAAAAAGGAAGGTGGGTACCTGATAGCGGCGCAGCAGCGACCACAGGGTGCGGGTGTGGCCCTGTACTCCGTCGGTGCCGCTGATCACCAGAACAGCACAGTCAAGCACCTGCAGAGTGCGTTCCATTTCGGTGGAAAAGTCCACGTGCCCCGGGGTATCCAGCAGGGTCAGACCCACTGTGGGCAGATTCAGCAGGGCCTGCTTGGAGAATATGGTGATGCCTCGCTCCCGCTCGATGTCATCCGTATCCAGAAAGGCGTTGCGGTGATCCACCCGGCCGAGCTTCTGAATGGCACCGCCCTGATAGAGCATGGCTTCGGACAGGGTGGTTTTGCCTGCGTCCACATGGGCCAGCATGCCAACGACCAGTTTTCTCATCCGTGACACCGTCCTTTCCTGATTGCAAATTCATATAAAAGGATTATAGCACATTCGTGAGAGATTGGGTAGGGGTGGAAATAATATTGGAAATCACTTTACAAAATACTTGATATTGTATATAATGAGCCATATATGAGAAAAAAGAAAGGACCGTGGTCATGGAAGAATTAAAACGGCTCAAAGACAGATTGGAGCAGGAACGCCCGGTGGCGTGGAATGATTTGCCTGATATTGCTTTGTACATGGATCAGGTCATCTCCTATATGCCACGGCAGCTGATCAATTTTAAAGAGGAAGAGCTGCTCACCTCTGCCATGGTGAACAACTACATCAAGGACGGACTGGTGCCCCGGGCGGACGGAAAACGGTATGGGCCGGTGCATCTGGGATATCTGACGGCGGTGTGTGCCATGAAAAAGGTGCTTAGCGTCAAGGATATGCGGGCCATGCTGGGTTCGGTGCCGGACAGCAAGGAGCCGGAGGCCATTTACAACTATTTCAGCCGGGCACTGGATGCGGCTCTGAGCGAGGCGGCGGCCAATCTGAATGCCGATACGCCGGAGGAAGAGCTGCCCCAACTGGCGTTGAGTCTGGGCCTGCGCAGTTATGCCAATCAGCTGGCCTGTGCCCGTGTGCTGGATATTATCCGGGAGCGCAACCCGGAAGAAGGAAAGAAACAAAAGTCTGACAAGGAGTGAATGAGATGAGTCAGTTTGTTATTTTGACCGATTCCTGCGCGGATTTGTCCGCAGAGCTGGTGGCTCAGTTGGATGTGCAGGTGCTGCCCCTGAGTTATGATATGGACGGCAGGATCGTCTATAATTACCCCGATAACCGGGAGATGGACCCCCACGAGTTCTATGAGCTGCTGCGTGCAGGCAAGACCGCAACTACCTCTGCCGTTAATGTAGCTCAGTTTGCCGAGGAAATGGAGTCCAGTTTGCAGGAGGGTAAGGACGTGCTGGTGCTGGCCTTCTCCTCCGGCCTGTCCACTACATATAATTCCGCAGCCATCGCTGCGGATGACCTGCGGGAGAAGTATCCCGAGCGCAAGATTTTCGTGGTGGATACCCTGTGCGCCTCCATGGGACAGGGCCTGCTGGTCTACCTTGCCGCCGGCGAGCGGGCCAAGGGCAAAAGCATTGAAGAAGTGTATGACTGGGTGGAAGCAAACAAAATGTCTGTCGCCCACCAGTTTACCGTCAATGATCTGTTTCACCTGAAGCGGGGCGGACGGGTCTCCGCCACCACCGCTGTGGTGGGTACCATGCTGGCCATCAAGCCGGTACTCCATGTGAATGACGACGGACGACTGATCAATATTGGTAAGGCGCGCGGCCGCGGGGCTTCCCTCAAGGCGCTGGTGGACGCCATGGAAAAGACTGCTATTGATCCGGCGAATCAGATCGTGTTTATCAGCCACGGTGACTGCCTTGAGGATGCTCAGACGGTGGCGGACATGGTCAAGGAACGCTTTGGGGTGAAAGAGGTCATTATGAATTATGTTGGCCCTGTCATCGGTGCCCATGCCGGTCCGGGCACTGTGGCGCTGTTCTATATCGCGAGCGAGAGGTAAATCATGGACGAACTGAAATGGCTGGAAGTGGCCATAAACACGACCACCGACCGGTTGGACGAGCTGAGCGGAAAGCTCATCAACGCCGGCATGACCGGCCTTGTAGTGGAGGATGAGACGGAGTTCCAGCGTTTTCTGGAGCAGAATAAGCAGTATTGGGACTATGTGGACGAGGAACTGGAAAAGCACATGCGGGGCCTCAGCCGCATCAAATTCTATGTGACGGATGATGAGGATGGCAAGGCCGTGCTGAACAGGTACGCAGCCCTGCTCGGGATGGAATACACCGTTACCCCTCTGGGAGATAATGACTGGGCCTACAGCTGGCAGAAGTACTATAAGCCCCTGCCTGTGGGAGAAAAGCTCTATGTGGTTCCTGAGTGGGAGCGAAACGAGCCTGTGCCCGAGGGCAAAGTGCCGTTCTATCTCAATCCCGGCCTGACCTTTGGTACGGGATCCCACGCCTCCACCCAGCTGTGCCTTGCCGGAGTGGAGGAACATACTGTTCCCGGTTGCTCTGTACTGGATCTGGGTTGCGGCAGCGGTATTCTGTCCATCGCGGCGCTCGTGCTGGGTGCAGACCACGCCGTGGCGGTGGATATTGACCCCAAGGCGGTGGACGTGGCCTATGAGAACGCCGCACTCAACGGGATTGGAAAGGACCGCTACACTGTACGCGCAGGCGATGTACTGTCTGACCGCGTGCTGGCGGCGGAGCTTGGGAAAGAGCAGTATGATCTGGTGCTGGCCAACATTGTGGCCGACGTGATCATTCCTCTGTCCGTGCAGGCACCCTCTTTGATGAAGGAGGACGGCGTGTTCATCTGCTCCGGCATCATTGACACCCGCGCCCACGAGGTGGAGGCGGCGCTTGAGAAGAACGGTCTGAAAATCGTAAAGCGCACAGAGCAGAACGGCTGGGTCTCCCTGCGGGCGAAAAAAGTCTGATTTTGGTAGTTTCAACCCTGTATTTTATGGTATAATATCTTTTAAGGAAGCGTCCGCTCCGCGGACGCTTCACTTTTTGTAGAGCGGAAAAGAGACAAAACTATGCTGGAATTTCACCCTCTGACCGAACGGGATCTGGATGCCCTGCGCCCGTATCTGGGCCGCAATCCCCACCGACTGTGTGACCTGACTGTGGGCGGTATTTTTATCTGGCGGGATTACTATAATACCGAATGGGCTATCCACGAAGATATTCTATACTTTAAAGTTGATTACCCCGGCTTCGGTACTTTGTTCACGCTGCCTCAGGGTGGCGACCGCAAACGGGAGTATGAGCAGGTGCGGGAGTATTGCCGCAGACGGCAGATGCGCCTGATTTTTTATCCTATTCCAAAGGAAGAGCTGGAGCCGTTGATGGAATGCTTCCCCTGTTCCGATGCAGTGAGCGACCGGAACGCCTTTGATTACCTGTACCTGGCCGAGGATCTGAAATATTTCAAGGGCAAGAAGCTGGGCGGTCAGCGCAATCACGTCAACCGTTTTCTGCGCACCTATGGGAACTGGGACTTTGCGGAACTGACCGCCGGGGACCGCACCGATGTGGAAGCGTTTTTGGATCGCTATGCCGAGGGAACGCAAAAAGACAGCGGAACGTTTCAGGAGGATATCCGCAAGACCCGGGAAGTTTTGAAAGACTTTGCTGCTTATGGTATGGTGGGCGGCGTTTTGCGGGTGGACGGACAGGTGGTTGGCTTCTCCATCGGTGAGGTGGTGGGAGATACCCTGTTTATCCACATCGAAAAGGCGGATCGAAGCTGTGAGGGTTGCTATCAGATGCTGGTCAGCCAGTTTGCACAGAAGTTTGCAGGAGAGGGCGTAGAGTATATCAACCGGGAGGATGACACGGGAGACCTCGGTCTGCGCACCTCCAAGTTGTCCTATAAGCCTGTTGAGCTGTTGGAAAAGTATGCTGTGGTGATAAAGGACGGGCCCTGTCCGGAGCGGGAGGGTTGCTGGACGGTTGCTCAGGCGGAGATTGTATAAAAATATTGAAAAAGGATGCGAATTTGCTTGACAAGGGCGAATTTGGCTGATAAACTATGTAAGCCGCATTGAGCGGGTATCCAAGTGAGGGGCATTTGAGCCGCTCCGCCCGGGAGAGCGAGCCCGTAAATGAAGGAGTTGAAAATTACATGCACGCTATCATCGAGACCGGCGGTAAGCAGTACAAGGTGGCTGAGGGCGATGTGATCTTCGTGGAGAAGATCGAGGCCGAGGCCGGCGCTGCCATTACCTTCGACAAGGTCCTGGCTGTCATCGACGGCGAGAAGGCTACCTTCGGCACCCCCGTTGTGGAGGGCGCTTCCGTGGCCGCCACCGTTGTCAAGAACGGCAAGGGCAAGAAGATCATGATCTTCAAGTATACCCCCAAGAAGGGCTATCGTAAGCGTCAGGGCCATCGTCAGCCCTACACCAAGGTGCAGATCGGCGCCATCAAGGCCTGATGACCACCGTAGCCTTTCATCTGGAAGGCAGCCGAATCGTGGGCTTTGAAGTCAAGGGCCACAGCGGCTATGCCGACGAGGGCAACGACATCGTCTGTGCCGCCGTCACCAGCGCCGTCCGCCTGTGCGAGTGCGCCATTAACGACGTGCTCGGGCTGGAGGCATCGGTGAAGGTCCGGCAGAAGGACGCATCCATCTCCCTCAAGCTTCCCGGCAGTCTGGGTCAGACCAACGAGAGCACCTGTCAGGCACTCCTGACCGCACTCATGGTCTATTTTGCCGAGCTGCACGAGGAATATCCTGAAAACATATCTGTCTTGGAGGTGTAAGACATGCTGAAAATCGGTTTGCAGTTTTTCGCCCATAAGAAGGGCGTTGGCTCCACTCGTAACGGCCGCGATTCCGAGGCTAAGCGCCTGGGCGTCAAGCGCGGCGACGGTCAGTTCGTTCTGGCCGGCAACATCCTGGTTCGTCAGCGCGGCACCCACATCCACCCCGGTGTGAACGTGGGCAAGGGCAGCGATGACACCCTGTTCGCTCTGAAGGACGGCAAGGTCAAGTTCGAGCGTCTGGGCAAGGATCGCAAGCAGGTCTCTATCGTGGAGATCGCTCAGTAATTTTACTGACACAGAAGCCGCAAACGCACGCGTTTGCGGCTTCTTTTATCCAAATTATCCAAGAAGAACGGAGGTGCCCTTATGGCAGCACCCTTTGTAGATACCGCGAAGATCACCGTGCGCTCCGGCAACGGCGGCAACGGTGTGGTCTCATTCCACCGTGAAAAATATGTGGCCAACGGTGGCCCGGACGGCGGTGACGGCGGCCGTGGCGGTAACGTGGTGGTCACTATTGACGATCATATGTCCACCTTGATGGACTTCCGCTACAAGCGCAAGTACGTGGCCAAGAACGGCATGGACGGCGGCGGCAAGCGCTGTACCGGTAAGGATGGGGAGGATCTCATTCTGCAGGTGCCCCGGGGCACCATCATCCGGGATGCGGAAACCAACGAGATCATTCACGACATGGCGGACGAAAAGCCCTTTGTCCTGTGCAAGGGCGGCAAGGGCGGCTGGGGCAACCAGCACTTTGCCACCCCCACCCGACAGGTGCCTCGCTTTGCAAAGGCGGGCATGCCCGGCGAGAGCCGTGAGGTGGTACTGGAACTGAAGCTGCTGGCCGACGTGGGTCTGGTTGGATTCCCCAATGTGGGCAAATCTACGCTCCTGAGTGTGGTCAGCCGTGCCCAGCCCAAGATCGCCAACTACCACTTTACCACCCTGTTCCCCAATCTGGGCGTGGTCTACGTGGAGGAGGGTGTCTCCTTTGTTATGGCCGATATCCCCGGCATTATCGAGGGTGCGGCTCAGGGCGCGGGACTTGGGCACGACTTCCTGCGGCACATCGACCGCTGCCGCCTGCTCATCCATGTGGTGGACGTGTCGGGCAGCGAGGGCCGCGACCCGGTGGAGGATTTTGAGACCATTAACGCCGAGCTTGCCGGCTGGTCGCCGGAACTTGCCCAGCGCAAGATGATCGTGGTGGCCAATAAGATGGATATCATGACCGACCCCGAGCTGCTGGAGCGCCTGCGCGCCCACGTGGAAAGCAAGGGTATGGAGCTGTTCGAACTGTCCGCCGCAGCCCATCAGGGCACCCGTGAGCTGGTGAAGAAGGCGGCGCAGGAACTGGCACAGTTGCCTCCGGTCACCGTGTACGAGGCTACCTATGTGGAGCGTCCGCCTGAAGTGGATACCACCGGAGAGGTAGACATTCAGGTATACGACGATACCTGGGTCATCGAAGCGCCCTGGCTACAGCGGCTTATTGCCAACGTCAACTTTGGCGATTACGAGTCCCGGAACTGGTTTGACCGCCAATTGCGGGAGTCTGGCTTGTTTGACAAGCTGGAGGCCATGGGGATCAAGGACGGAGATATCGTGTCCCTGTACGATCTGGAATTTGAATATCAGAGATAAGAAAAACAGTCGGAAGCGCGTGCTTCCGACTGTTTTTTGCTGTCAGGTGCTTGAGAGATTAGGAGAACTGAGAATTGTAAAGGGTGGCGTAGAACCCACCCTTGGCGATCAGCTCGTCGTGGGTGCCCTGTTCGGTGACGGTTCCGTTTTGCAGGACCAGGATGGTGTCTGCGTTCTTGATGGTGGACAGACGGTGGGCGATGACGAAGCAGGTGCGGCCCTCCATGAGCTTGTTCATGGCCTGCTGAATCTGAATCTCGGTGCGGGAGTCCACGTTGGAGGTGGCCTCGTCCAGGATGAGCATGGAGGAGTGGCTGAGCATGGCCCGGGCAATGGTGATGAGCTGGCGCTGACCCTTGGAAATGTTGACACCCTCGTCGGACAGCACGGTTTGGTAGCCGTCGGGCAGGGACTGGATATAGGAGTGGATGCGGGCGGCCTTGGCTACAGCGATTACTTCTTCCTCGGTAGCACCCTCCCGGCCATAGGCGATGTTGTCAAAGATGGTGCCGTGGAACAGCCAGGTGTCCTGAAGAACCATGGTATACGCGCCGCGCAGATCTTTGCGCTTGATCTGGCGAATCTCACTGCCATCTATGCAGATGGTGCCGTCGTTCACGTCATAAAAACGCATGAGCAGATTGATAATGGTGGTCTTGCCGGCGCCGGTGGGGCCAACGATGGCGATGGTCTTGCCCGGCTGGGCATGGACAGTTACGTCATGAAGAATGGTTTTGGAGGGCGTGTAGCCGAAGGTGATGTTTTCGATATCCACCTGGCCTTCCACATGGGGCAGGTCAACAGCGTCGGGCACGTCGGGGATCTCTGGCGCCTCGTCCAGAATGCGAAACACGCGCTCCGCAGCGGAGAAAGCAGACTGGAACTCGTGCAGGATGTTGGCGAACTCGTTGATAGGACCGGCAAACTTGCGGGAGTACTGCACGAACTGGGCCACGCCGCCCAAGGTGATGAAGAAGACGGAGGTGGTGGCCAGCGTTCCGTTCTGAGAATAGAGGTACAGGATGCCGCCGAACATGGCAATCAGACTGATGGACAGATTGTTGATGAACATCATGCCCGGGCCAAGGGCTGCGCCGTAATACTCGGCATCGTAGTAGGCGTCCATGGTATCGCCGTTGCGAGTGTCGAAACGCCGGACGATCTCATCCTCCCGGTCATAGGCCTGGATGGTACGGCAGCCGGACAGCATTTCTTCGGCATAGCCGTTCAGTTCCCCCAGTTTGCGGGAACGCTTGCGGAACAGGGGTCGCACTTTTTTGGAGCGGTACCTGGCAAAGAAGATAGAGATGGGAACGGTCAGAACGAACACAAGAACCAACGGTCTGGAAATGCGGAACATGAACACAAGGGAGCCTGCTACGGTGTAGATACTGGTCATGACCTGCACCAGATCGTGGGACAGGGAGGCGTTTACAGTGTCGATGTCGTAGGAAATACGGCTGATGATGTCGCCGGTGGCGTGGGTATCAAAATAGCCCACAGGCAGTGAACTGAGCTTTTCAAACAACTGCTTGCGCATGGTATAGGCGATTTTCTGGCTGATGCGCATCATTAGTTGGGTCAGGGAGTAGGCCAGCACAGCGGATAAAACGTAGCATACCAGCATTTTGCGCACATTTTCCCACACCACGTCAAACTGGACTCCCCCTTCCGCCGCGATGGCGTCCAGCGCATCGCCGGAGTAGCTGGGGGCCAGCAGGGACAGCTGGTTGGACAGCAAAGTCAGTGCAATGGCGATCAGGAACAAAAACCAATGCTGCAGGATGTACTTGCCCAGCCGGAGCATAACGCCTTTGGTGTGCTTGGCATCCAACTTCTCAAAAGGGGTGTCGGCAGAACGGCCCATGGGACCGCCGCCCCCACCGGGGCCTCGGAAACCATTACTCAACGAAAGCACCTCCCATTTGAGACTGGCTGATCTCGGCATATTCCGCACAGGTGGCCAACAGATGTTCGTGATCACCTGCACCGATGATACGGCCTTCGTCCATGACGAGAATCAGGTCGCAGTTTTTTACGGAACTGACCCGCTGGGCCACGGTGACCACTGTGGTGTCCTTCATGCGCCGGGCCAAAGCCTGGCGCAGGGCTGCGTCTGTCTTGTAGTCCAGAGCGGAGGAACTGTCGTCCAGCACCAAAATATCCGGGGCGGCGGCCACGGCTCGGGCGATAAGCAGCCGCTGCTTCTGACCACCGGAAATGTTGGTGGCTTTTTGGGAGAGGGTGTGCTCATAGCCGTCGGAGAAAGCGCTGATAAAATCGTGCGCCTGGGCGGTGATGGCGGCATCCACCACCTGCTCGTGGGTCAGATCCCGGCCAAACTTAATGTTTTCCTCCACGGTGTCGGAGTAGAGGAAATCGAACTGCATGGCCGTGCCGAACATGCCGTACAGTTCGTCCTTGGGGATGGTACGCACGTCCCGGCCGCTGATGCGTACCGCACCGGAATCCACATCGTAGAACCGCAGCAGGAGCTTGACCAGGGTGGATTTGCCGCTTCCGGTAGCGCCGATGATGCCCAGCCAGCCACCCTTGGACAGGGAAAAGCTGATGTCGTCCAGATTGTTTTTGCGGCCCAGATAGGAGAAATTCACATGGTCAAACTCAATATGGGCGTCGGCGACCCGGTTCGGGAATTCGTCCGTGCCTCGCACGGTCAGATCCTCCGGCGTTTGAAGCACTTCGGCAATACGGCGGGCGGAAGCGGCGCACTTGGTGTACATGGTGAACATGCGGTTGACCGTCATCAGAGCCATGGAGATCTGGGTAAAGTACTGCATAAAAGCGATCACAGTCTCCGGGTCGGAGGTGCCCCCCGATACCCGGAAGGCAGCCAGAGAGACCACGGCCACGATGCCGCCGTTCATCAGAATGTTCATCACCGGGTGGAGCAGGCTCATGACGGTTCTGGCCCGCAACTCGCTCCTGACCAACGCACGGTTGACCGCGTCATAGCGGCGGTGCTCGTAGTCCTGCTTGGACAGGGCTTTGATGACCCGGATGCCCTGGGTGTCCTCGCGAACCACACGGATCATGTTGTCTACTGAGCTTTGTACTTGAGTGAACAGGGGGACACCTTTGCGGGAGATGAAGAAGATGAGCAGGAAAACAACGGGCATCAGCGCCAGCATGACGGCAGCAAGGTGGCGATCCATGAACAGGGTGATGCATACGCCGCCCACAAGAAGGATGGGGGCGCGCACGCCCATGCGCTGCGCCATGCCTACGAACTGGTGGACGTTATAGGTGTCTGTGGTGATCCGGGACTCCAGAGAGGGGATGGTGAACCGGTCGGTCTGAGCTGCGGACAGGTGCAGGGTGCGCCGGAACAGGTCGTGGCGCACCGCACGGGAGAAGTTACAGGACACACGGGTGGCCATGCGGTTGGCAATGATGTTCATGATCACTGCCAGCAGGGCACACAGAATCATGATGCCGCCCCAGCGCAGGATGGCATAGATGTCTTGCCGGGCCACCACCACCTTGAGTACATGGCTGAGGATCATGGGCAGCAGAAGCTCCGCCATAGTGCCGCCCACCTTGATGACGAGGCCCAGTAGCATCCGGGGAGCAAAGGGCTTTAAATAGCTGGCAAGCAGTTTCATCCCTCAATCACATCCTTTGACTTGACATATTCCTGCGCTCGCTGCGTGATCTTCAGCAGCGTAGTATCGAATGCCTCCAGCTCCACGGCGGACAGCCCTTCAAAGAGCAGGGCATCCCATTCGTCGATGCACTCTCGCACACGGGGCAGCAGATTCAGCATTTTCTCGGTGGGGTAGACCAGCATGACTCGCTTGTCGCTGTCGCTGGGGCGGCGCTCCACATAGCCGCCGTCCTCCAGCCTGCTCAGATGCCGGGTCACGTTGTACTTGTCGAAATAGACCCGCCGGGCCAGCTGATCCTGCGAAAGCCCCGGGTTACGGCAGATGGGAATCACATAGTTATAATGCGGAGGGAGCAGCCCGCTTTCCTGAAGACGGTTGGCTCGGTACATGGCCTGACAGCGACTGAGAATGCTGAGTTTACGAGTGATCTGTGACATATCGTCCCTCCGAAAGTTGCATTTGCAACAATTATACAAGGGCAGGAAGAAAATAGCAATAGAGAAACGGCGAAAAACACGGCTTTCCGTAAGGAAAGCCGTGTTTTTTACAAATAGAATCGGTGACAGCCGATGGTGGTGTAATAGGTGCGGTTGTTGACAATCCATGTGCCCGGGGACAGGTCCGGGGCAAAAAAGTACATACAGTCACCCACCACCCGGGCGCCCTCCAGACACAGCTTGGCGGCGGTGACGGACAGATGGTAGGGGTCGTTATGAATGGTACCGTTCTCCACCGGCTCAAACTGACCGGGTTGGAAAATGACCTGATAGAGGTCGTTGGGGAAGACGTCGCTGTTCAGTCGGTTGAGGACCACATTGCCAACAGCAATCTGGCCGGTGAGAGGTTCCCCCTGGCTTTCGGCGGAAATGACCCGGGACAGCCAGTACAGCGTATGTTCGTCATAGTAGCTTTCGCCGGCTTCCAGAAGTTCCGTGTCTCCGGAGACGAAAACGGTGTTGGACTGCTCGTCCCAACTCAGGTCCAAACCATAGATTTGTGCCAGTGTGCGCAGAGGGACCATGGTACGACCGTCTACCAGCCGTACGGCGTCCGGGATATAGAGACAGCGGCCGTTGGCTTCCAGCCAGTGCTGACCGGGGGTGGCGGAGAGGGTCAGTTGCTCAGAGGTAAGATGAGCGGTTTGGCCGTCCCATTGGACTGCATACTCGCCCATGGTCTGTGCGAAGGAGACCAGGGGAACGTAAGATGTGCCGTTGAGGATAAATGATCCGGTGTCGCTGGTCAGCGGACCGTGCTGTGTATGTACGGATACAGGCTCGTGGGCGGCCTGCACGGAGAATCTGAAACCGGCCAGCACAACCAGAGTGCAGGCCGACAGAGTCAGTATCCGGAGAACAGAGGCTTTCATAGAGGGGGACTCCTTTCTTTCTTTGTAACCGGATTGTAACCTTTTCGGCAGGGGTAGGGCAAGCTGTAAATACTGGAAAGCAGGTTGAAAGCCCTGGGGGACAAGAAAAACGCGCCCGTGTCAGCGGGCGCGTTTGGAAGATCAGGGGGAGAACAGTTTGTAAGCAGACTCGTAATCGTTTGCCACCAGCAGCAGGACGGTGGTGCCCCGCTGTTCCAGAAAAGCCTTTTCCAGTTTGGGGATCTCGGCGGGACGGTAGTCGCGGTTAGAGCTGATCTGCGCGGTTATATACAGATTCAGGGCGTTGACTGCGGTTTGGGCTGCTCCCTCGTCGGTAAAGGTGAGCAGAGCCAGCTCCTCGCAGGTGGCACCGGAGGATCGGTGAACGGTTGCGGCGGTGAGCTGTTCCGGGTCGAGATCGGATTCGTCCAGACCGTACAGCGGTTGGATGATATCTGCGTCCAGCTGCTCCAGCGGTTCAGAAAAGGTGTCAGAATCCAGAAGTGTCCGGGGCAGATCCTGCGGGAATGGGGGCTTGTTCTGCTTCAGAGAGCAGGAGGTCAGGGTCAGGCTCAGGCAAAGGAGTAGGATCAGGGGCAGCAGTCGCTTCATGGCGTGGAACCTCCGTTTCGGGGTGGGCGGGGGAGTAGAGTGTGTCAAAGTCAATTGTGTGAGTCTTGAGGTATGACAACTGCATCTTGCAATAGTCACCGGTCAGGTGTACGCCGTCCCGGCTGGCTTCGGTGGGGAGAGAACCATCCACGGCGAAGGCGGAGTACAGATCCAGAAGGGGAACCTGCTTTTCCTGAGCTGCCTTGCGGATCAGTTCATTGTACATCCGCAGACGGTCGTTGTTCAGGTGGCCGGCGCCACCGGTGGCCCGGACCCGCTCTTCGTTGACTGGGATCATAGTCTGGGCGTAAATCACGGCGTTGGGCTGGCTGGAACGGATGATGTCGATGGTCTGGCAATACGCGGTATAAAAGGAATTTTCATCGATATAGCCCAGTTCATTGACGCCGAAGCCCAGATAGATCTTTTTGTACTGGGTCAGGGACAGGGCTTCCGGTAGTGTGTAGTGGACCCCGCCGGTGGTCAGGACGGTCTTTTTACTGAGGTTGAAGACGGACAGGCCTGTGGTGGCGAGTTTTTTGCCTTTTTTGATGCCGCTGTACAGATAAAAACCCTCCATGCGGGAATCGCCTACAAAGGCGGCATCGGCAAAAAAGTCGTTTTCAACCGGCGTGGTTTCGGGAACGGGCTGAGAAAAATCGTAGTCAGAGACAATGGGGACAAAGGGGGAGCTTTCCGGAGCAGGGGAAGGGGGATTGGGCTGTTCTGCAGAGGATTCAGTCATAGGCTCCTTGACTTGGGGCGAGGGGATGGGGACCGGATCGGGAGATACCGGCGCGGGTGCATCCGGTTCGGAAGCGGCTGGCTGGGATGGGTTGATGGGGGCCATCACAGGGACGGAAGGTTCGTCGGAGAGGGTAGACTGGGATACGGAGGCTTCCGGAGAGAAGGGAGAGTGCGGGGGCTGCTGAGGAGTACAGCCTGCGCAGAAAAGCAGTGCAGTGACGCACAACAAGGGAATCGGGCGAAAAGAGAACATGTGGAAAACCTCCGGGTCATTTGTGCAGACGATGAATCAGTGGGAAAAGGATGCGCATGACGGACGAGCCCAGAACAGTGCCCAGCGCAAGCGCGCCGGCGATGCCGAAGGTGTGTACCAGAGTTGACAGGAACATGGGCATGTCCCCCTCTGCGCAAAAACGCATGGCGTTGTATATGCCGCCGCCGGGGACCAGTGGGAGCAGAGCGATAATCAAATAGCTGGTAACCGGACAGTGACGGATACGGGCCATGATCTCGGAATACAGAGTGATAACGGTGGCGGACAGCAAAAAGCACAGGATCTGATTGGGGGTGAACAGTGCGGACAGCAGATAGACAAACCAGCCTAGTGCACCGCCGATGCCGCAGATGGCGATACCGGGACCGTGGATGTTGAACACCAGACAGAAACCTGCGCAGGCAAGGAAAGCGTAAAGGCAGGGCATAAGCCAGAGGGTGATCAGTTCGGACATACGCGCACCTCCTTACAGCAGCCCGCCCAGAGCTAGGGCGGCACCGGTGCCCAGAGCGATGGCAGTGGCTGTGAGCAGGGATTCTGCCATGCGGGTGACACCGGAGACGATGTCACTGGCCATGACTTCCCGCATGGCGGTGGTCAGGGCTACACCGGGAACCAGCAGCATCAGTGCACCGATGGTAATCGCATCGGCATGATATGCAATACCGACCCGGACGAAAAGCTGGGCCAAAAGGGAAGAGACTGTGGCGGACAGCAGGGTGTGAAAGAAGGGACTGGATCCGGTGACCCTGCGCAGCAGACGGTTGGACAGGGCGATGGAAATACCGCACAGTCCGCCACACAGAGAGTCAAGAAGACCGCCGCCGAAGAAAGGGGTGAAGAAAGCGCCTACCAGGAAATAACCCATCAGAACGGCGCGCCCACTGTAGCTGGGGCGGTGATCGGCGATATAGGCGACCTGCTGCAGTGCTTCTGCCGGATCGGGTATCTCCTGGCACAGTTGGCGGCACAGCGCGTTGCACAGCTCCAGTCGATCTAGATCAATACCGTGAGCGGGGATGCGGCAGACCCGGGTGATGGGGTGCCCTTCGTCCGGGGTCAAACAGACGAACAGGCAGTTTGGGATGGCGAAGACTTGTGCATCGGCGGCACCGTAGGCGTGCATCAGACGCAGGATAGAGTCCTCTACCCGGGAGATCTCGGCTCCGCTGGCCATGAGCTGACAGCCCAGCTCGGTGCCAAGATTGATCAAAGTATTGTAATCCATGAGTATACCTCCCGGTTGGACAGTATAGTGTGTGGACAGGCGGTTGGCATGACAAACTGTCTCAATGGTTACAATTGGCATTATACACCCGATTTGCAGCGGTGAAAAGAGTGAAAAACAGTGTCGACGAGAAAATTGAACGGACGGGTTTGCGGGTGCTGTAACCGTTCTGTAATTACATGGAGAGACAGAGCTGGTATAATAAGCATATATAAGTATACTGCGGTTATTTTGACCTTGTATAAAGGACCGCGGGGAGGAACGTTGTATGGAAGAGAACATGGAGCACCTCGGCCTGAGCCGGAACAAGAAAATAGTGCTTTCTGTTGCGGCGGGGCTGACGGCGCTGATTGTGCTGACCTATCTGGGACTGTGCATTTATGTGGGCGGTTCCCGGACTGTGCTGCCTGGAGTACGGGCCTTGCAAGTGGAACTGGGCGGTATGACCCGGGAGGATGCGGTTCCGGCCCTGGATGCATGGGTGGAGCAGGCTTATGCGGATGCGGAATATGACTTGCGGTGCGCAGACACCACGGCGCGGTTGAGCGGAGGTATTGCATATCTGGACAGTGCCGCCGTGGCACAGGATGCCTACATGGTGGGCCGAGCGGAACCCTTTTTGAAGCGGGGTGCTGTGATTCTGTCCCACCTTCTGGGCGGAGAGACGGCGGTTGATTGTCTGTTGGAGTTGAATGACGCAGGAAAAGAACAGATGGAGCGGGCGCTGGAGGAGCTGGAAAGGGCGGAAAATGTGCCTCTGGTGGAAACGGTATGGGCCGTCAACGGTAATGAACTGACCGTTACCCGGGGTGTCACCGGCGTGAGTGTGGATCGGGATGGCGCGATGGCTGCTCTGCTGGAGGCTATGCAGCAGCCGGGCGACCATGAGATTGCAATTCCTGTGACACTGACCGAACCGGTGGCGTTGGATTTGAAGCAGGTCCATGCACAGATCTACGCTCAGGCGGCGGACGCCTATGTGCAGCGTGATGAGCAGGGTGAGTGTCAGGTCGTGCCTCATGTGGTGGGCGTCGACTTTGATTCCGTGCAGGCCCAGGAACGCTTTGATGCCATGAACGAGGGGGATACGCTCTGCTTCCCCTTGACAGTTACCGTCCCTGATATGACCCGTTCCAAACTGGAGAGCATGTTGTTTGCGAATGTGCTGGGTGAGTGCAGCACCAATATCGGCGGAACGGAATACCGGCTGAATAATGTTATCGTGGCGGCAAAAGCTATGAACGGAAAGATTCTGATGCCGGGAGAAGTGTTTTCCTATAACGAGACTCTTGGACCCAGAACTACGGCCAATGGCTATTTGCCGGCGCCGGCCTATATCGGCGGCAAGACTGTGGATGATGTGGGCGGAGGGATCTGCCAGAACTCATCCACGTTGTACATGGCGGTGCTGCGGGCCAATCTGGAAATCGTGACCCGGACCAACCATATGTATACTGTGGGGTATGTGCCGGATGGCCTGGATGCCACGGTTGCCTATAATGCTATTGATTTTAAGTTCCGGAACAGTACGCCGCATCCCATTCGCGTCGAGGCCAGAGTGTCCGGGCGCACTATGATCGTCAAGCTCCACGGAACCGACACGGAAAACGTGACTGTAAAGATGGAGACCAAGACACTGTCTACTACGCCTTATCAGGTGACATATAAGCCGGACAGTGCGGTGGCTGTGGGCACGACCGTGGTGGATACCACGGCCTACACGGGACGAAAGGTGCAGGTGTTCCGTTGCGTATACGACGCACAGGGCAAACTGATCTCCCGTACAGAGGAGAGCATGAATAACTACCGTCATCGTGACAAGGTGATCCTCTACAATCCTGCGGACGCGGTCCGGTTGGGGCTTGTGGATGAAAACGGCCAGGTCCACTCCACGGTGCAGCCGAAACCAGAACCGAAGCCGGAACCGGTTCCGGGAGAAACTGAGCCCGAGCAGGACGCGCCGACGATTGCACCTGAACCGGAAGTGCCGGAACAGGATGTGCCTGCAATGCCTGAGGTGACGCCTGCTCGGCCTGATGAGGGCGGTACGGCTGAAAACGATGAATTGCCGACAGTTAATGAGGAAACAGAGGGGAACTGATATGTTTCAGGGATTTTCGCCCGAAAGCGTTGAGTTTTTATGGGGAATCCGATTTAACAATGAACGCTCCTGGTTTGAGGAACATAAGCAGCAATACATTGAACTGATCCAGCAGCCGCTGAAGGAACTGGGCGTGGAATTGCAGCGGGAGATCATCAGGCGCCACCCCAAACGCCAGTTTAATCTCCACATTTCCCGCATCTACCGGGATGCAAGACGCCTGCATGGGCGTGGACCTTATAAAGACCATATGTGGGTGGTGCTGCATGCGCCTTCGCAGGACACGACTGGCAGCTGTGCTCCGGGGTTCTACTTTGAGATCGCTCCGGAGTATTACAGCATTGGTATGGGCTTCTACTCTGCCACACCTGCGATCATGGCCAAACTTCGTGCCCGGATCGACCGGGATCCGAAACCAATGGAACGGCTGGCCCGCCGGTTGAAAAAACAGGATGATTATGTTCTGGAGGGAGAACTGTATCGCCGGCCCAAAGGAGAAAAAGGCGTGCTGCTGAATCCCTGGTATAACCGCAGGAGCATTGCGATTGTGTGGGACAGACCGTGTGAAGGAAGTTTGTTTGAACGGCGCCTGTTGGAGGAAATTGCGGACGGAGTGGACTTTTTGATGCCGTTCTACGATTATTTCAGCACGCTGCAGGCGGAACCGGAACAGGGAAAAGACTGAAATGAATGATTAAGTGCGCGGAACTTGCATTTTGAAAAATGAGGCCGCGCACTTTTTCGTTGCAAGAACTAAAAAATTAACAAAAAGGGGTTGACAAAAACGTTTGCCTGTGGTACATTATAGCCAGAAAGGATGAGTCCGATGTACTAAATAGCCTTTTCTAGCTGGATGCTGAAGTCGGTATAAATGCAAAGCGAAAAACAAGAATATTCAAAAATGATTGAAAACAGATCAAACGCATTGCAAATATAGTTAGTTGAAGTATCGACCAAAGGGAAAACCGATGCAGGCATCTGAACACGCGAAGCCGGATCCAACGCAAGACAGAAGAAACCAATGTGTGGCCTCAGCTGGAGGCGAATGTGCCGGTTGGCAGCATGATATTAGGTTGTGTGTTTGATCTGAACTGTGTAAGGCAAAGCGGCTTGGCGTGCACTCAATAGAAAGAGAGGTAAACAATTGATGTTAGATAATAAGAACGAACAGAACTGACCCTCTGCTGTTGGACAAGGTACAGCAGAGGGTCAGTTCTTTTTGTGCTCATTATCATATTATATTATAATGTATAAGCGGCGACGGGCCTTGTGCCTGTCGCCGCTTTTGATTGTTATTCTAAAGTGCGCAGATCGTAGGGAGTGGTCTGATAGACGTAATAGTTCAGCCAGTTGGAGTAGAACAGCTGGGCGGCGGAGCGCCAACGTACCTGGGGTGCGTTTTTGGGATCATCCTGAGGGAAGTAGTTGGCGGGGACCTGGATATCCAGCCCCTTATTTACATCCCGGAAGTACTCGTTGGCCAGCGTGTCGGGGTCGTATTCGGGATGTCCGGTAATGAAGAAGCGACGGTTATCCTCGCTCTTGACGGCAAAGACGCCGGCCTCGGGAGAGACGGACAGCAGTTCCAGCTCCGGTTGGGCGAGAATATCCTCGGCGCGGTTTTCTGTATATCGGGAATGCGGGACAAAGAATTCATCGTCAAAGCCGCGGAACAGGGGGGATTGTACCTTCAGGGCCTTGTGGGGGAAAACGCCAAAGAGCTTTTTATCCAGAGAGTACTTGGGAATACCGTAGTGATAATATAGACCGGCCTGAGCACCCCAGCAGATGTGCAGGGTGGAATGAACGTGGGTCTTGGTCCACTCCATGATCTTGCAAAGCTCGGGCCAGTAGTCCACATCGGAGAAATCAAGATTTTCCACGGGAGCGCCGGTGATGATCATGCCGTCGTACTTCTTGTCCTTGATCTGATCGAAGGTTGTATAGAAAGAGGATAGATGATCGGCGTCTGTGTTTTGGGATACGTGGCTTGCTGTTTGCAACAGCTCTACATGCACCTGAAGCGGAGAGTTGGACAGCTTGCGCAGCAATTGTGTCTCCGTTACGATCTTGGTGGGCATCAGGTTCAGGATCAAGACATTCAGTGCACGGATATCCTGATGCATGGCGCGAAATTCCGTCATAACAAATATGTTTTCGCTCTCCAGCACGGCTCGGGCCGGGAGAGAGTCGGGAATACGAATAGGCATGTAGGCACCTCCTGATCACTGGTTGTACGCAGGACGTATACATATAATATACGGCGCAATTCAAGAGTATCACAGTTTTACTGCCTGTGCAACCAGTATTTTTGTGGGCACTTGTCCGCCTGAAACGGACAAGGAAAAGTTTCGACAAAAAACTTTTAAAAAAGTGAAAAAAGGTGTTGACAAAGCGGTGGCGAGGTGGTAAGATAGCCAAGCGCTTGAACGAGCGGGCCGATAAGCGCGGGGGCAAAAGTTCCTGCAAGGCTTAGGGCGGCAAGGGAAAGCGCAGGTATCA
>SVLE01000009.1 GCA_015068065.1 Oscillospiraceae bacterium
CGTTCTAACGATACCTTTTTCCTTATCGGGAGATTGCTGTTAGCGGCTCGCTTCGCTCGATGCTTGAAGCTAAAGCTTTTTTGCGGGGCACCTCCACCGGCAGAGCCGGTGGTTTCCGTAACCAACAAAAAAACAGAGGTGGCTTGTAAGCCACCTCTGTTTTTCAGATTAGTTGGCGGCGGCGATGGCTTCGTTGACCTTAGCCAGCAGCATCTCCACATCCACGCCGTGAACCGCGCATGCCTGCTCCACAGTTTCACCACGGGAAGCGGGGCAACCCAGGCAGTGCATACCAATGGACAGGAAAATAGGAGCGGTCTGGGGAGCGATGGTCAGAATATCGCCGATGATGGTATCCTTGGTAATGGTCATTTGTAATTCCTCCAGATTTGAGATTGTGAAGTTATTATACCCTATTCTTTTTCTTTTTTCAACACAGAATCAAGAGATATGCGAAAGAAAAAGGACATCCGAACGGATGTCCTTTAACTCTGGCTGAATTAGCCCTGCTCGCGCATCTTGGCGAAGCAGTCGCTGCAGTACACGGGGCGATCGGACTTGGGCTCGAAGGGAACCTTAGCCTCACCGCCGCAAGCGGCGCAGGTAGCAGTGAAATACTCGCGGGGGCCACGGGCGGCGTTCTTGCGAGCGTCGCGGCAGGCCTTGCAGCGCTGGGGCTCGTTCTGGAAGCCGCGCTCAGCGTAGAACTCCTGCTCACCGGCGGTGAACACGAACTCGCTACCGCATTCCTTGCATACCAAAGTCTTGTCTTCGTACATGTGTTTTCCCTCTCTTTGACTTGTTGCCCAGGTCCGGAATTTACCGAATATGCTGGGACAGTTTAATATTTGCGATCAGCTTTCGCTGATGTCGCCGGAAGTAAGTTGGCGCGCAACTTTACGCCGAATGCGCTGGACAGCGTTGTCCACCGACTTTGCCGATCTGCCTACCTGCAGGGCGATCTCCCCGTAGGAAAGGCCACTGAGATACAGATGAAGGATCTTTCCTTCGAACCCGGACAGTTGGCCTTTCAGAGCGCATATACGCTCCTTCCGATCCTCCTGGTCAATGATCACATCCTCCGGATTGTCTCCTTGTGTGGAAGGATATCCTGCAGCCGTGTCAAACAGAGGGGTTTCGAATGAAATATAGTTGTTTAAAGGAGCATGCTTATCCCGACCTGCGGCACGAACAGCGGAAATCAACCGACTGCGGATGCACACTTCAGCATAGGTGCGAAACTGCGCCTGTCTGTCGTGGTCATAGGTCCGGACGGCGTGAAGCAAACCGACCATTCCCTCCTGAATCAGATCCTCGCTGTCACCGCCGGCCAAAAACAGCGGACGGGCACAGGCGCGGACCAACCGGGAATATCGGGCAACCAACTCATCCTCCGCTTGAGCATTTCCCTGTGCCACAAGGATACAGAGCTGTTCATCGGGAAGCTGGCAAAAATCCCTTTGGTCAATTCTCATGCTTACACTCCTAAGGTAGTTTAATTAATATTGTATGTTTTGTCAAGAGATTTCTGAAAAAAGTTTGGTAACTTCTTCAAAATACGCCCGTTTTTGGCTTTTTGCCGTTATTTTAGAGCGCTTTCACCAGGTCCGCCAAACGCCGGGCACAGCTGTGTGCAGCCTGTTCACTTTCCGCCTCAACCATAACGCGCATCAGGGCCTCCGTGCCGGAGGCTCGAACCAGAACACGGCCCTTTCCGGCCAGCGCTTCCTCTTCCTGTTTGACCGCGTCCCACAGCTTGTTGCTGGCCATGATGGCCTTCTTGGCGTCATTGTCCGCCACGGGCACATTGATCAAAGTCTGGGGATAGCGGGGGCAGGCGCCAAACAGCTCACTGGCCTTCTTACCGCTTTCCTTGAGCAGGGCCAGCATCTGCAGAGCGGTCAGTTGACCGTCTCCGGTGGTGGCAAACTCACGGAAAATCATGTGGCCGGACTGCTCACCGCCGATATCAAAGCCATGCTCCAGCATATGCTCCAGCACGTGCCGGTCACCCACATCGGTGCAAACAATGTTCAGACCGTTTTCCTTGGACCACACATGCAAACCAAGATTGGACATAACAGTAGCCACGATGGTATCACCGGGCAGCTTACCCTTCTTCTTCATATCCAGACCGCAGGCGGCCATGATCTGATCACCGTCGATCAGATTGCCCTGCTCATCCACAGCAAGACAGCGGTCCGCATCGCCGTCAAAGGCGATACCCATGTCATAACCGCCCGCCTTGACCATAGCGGCCAAAGCGTCGATGTGAGTGGAGCCGCACTTTGTGTTGATGTTCACGCCGTCTGGGTCGGCATTGATCACGTCGGTACGCAGCTTGGAAAAGCGGCCAAAGAGCCGTGTAGCCGTTGCGGAGGCAGCACCGTTGGCACAGTCCACCAGAATACGCAGACCGCCCAGAGTGGAGTCCACACTGGATTCCAGATGGTCGATATAATCCTCAGAGGCCTTGGGGGCCACATAGCTGACTTTGCCGATCTCACCATGGGTCTTCATGGGGACATTGTTATGGCCAAACAGAACGATATCCTCAATTTTCTCCTCCAGCTCGTCGGACAGCTTATAGCCCTTGCCATTGAAAATCTTGATACCGTTGTGCTCGAAGGGGTTGTGGCTGGCGGAGATGACGATGCCCGCATCCGCCTTGGCATCCACAGTGACCCAGGCCACGCCGGGGGTGGGCAGTGTGCCCAAATCCATGACATCCGCACCCGCGGTACACAGACCGGCGATGAGAGAGCCCTTGAGCAGATCACCGGAAATACGGGTGTCCTTGCCAATGGTAACGAGGGGCTTCTCCCCT
Organism: Oscillospiraceae bacterium; assembly: GCA_015068065.1. Taxonomy (GTDB): domain Bacteria; phylum Bacillota; class Clostridia; order Oscillospirales; family Oscillospiraceae; genus Lawsonibacter. The sequence goes on from SVLE01000009.1 coordinate 2,828, forward strand.
TCTTTTTTATTCTTGGACAGCACCTGAGCGGCGGCAAGGCCTACCTTATAGGCCAGATCCGCGTCCAGACCGGCGTTGACCACGCCGCGGATACCGTCCGTTCCAAACAGTTTTCCCATGATAAAACACCTCTCGATAACTTTAAGTTAAAATGAGACTTTACCTGCACGTCGCGATATTTACAAGTCCCCACACAAACAGGAGCGCATGTATGCCAAATCCAAGCAAACCCGGCATCCCGGCAAACCGGTCGGTCATAAAAATCATCCACCACCATACGGGCGGAAGCTGAATTACACTCATAATCACACAGATAGCTTTTGTTGCCAGGCGATTGTTGATCCACAGAACAACGATTCCCGCACAGGCTAAAACCAATGCCACGATCCCCCAAAGCTCCACAACGCTTTTTCCGAAGTTCGGCCCATTGGGGATATAAAACACACCCATCAAGGCAGCCAGCAGAAAATAACACGAAAACAAAGCTTTTCTTTTTTTGTCCATTATGACACTCCCATTCTTAAAAGCTCAGCTGCTCCGGGCAATCGCACTTGCCTCCGGGCACAGAAAGACCCAGATGCTGATAGGCTTTGGCGGTCACACAGCGACCGCGGGGTGTGCGGGTCAGGAAGCCCAGTTGCATGAGATACGGCTCGTACACGTCCTCCAGTGTAACCGCTTCCTCGTTGATGGTGGCGGAGAGGGTCTCAAGGCCCACAGGGCCGCCCTTATAATTCTCAATGATGCTGTGGAGCATACGATGGTCAATGGAATCAAGGCCCAAGTCGTCGATCTCCAGCGCGGTAAGGGCCTGATCGGCCACTTCCTTTGTAATAACGCCGCCCGCCTTCACCTGCGCGAAATCGCGCACTCTTCGCAGCATACGGTTGGCAATACGGGGCGTACCGCGGGAGCGGCGGGCGATCTCCATAGCACCATCGTATTCAATGGGCACCTCCAGAATACCGGCGGAGCGGATCACGATCTGTGCCAGTTCCTCCGGCGTGTACAGTTCCAAGCGCAGGGTCACGCCAAAGCGGTCACGCAGGGGCGCGGACAGCTGACCGGCTCTGGTGGTAGCTCCAATCAGGGTAAACCGGGGCAGATCCAGCCGCACGGAGTTGGCGGAGGGGCCTTTGCCGATGATGATGTCAATGGCGTAGTCCTCCATGGCCGGGTAGAGGATCTCCTCCACCGAGCGGTTGAGCCGGTGAATTTCGTCCACGAAGAGAATGTCGTTCTCCTGCAAATTGGTCAGAAGCGCCGCCAGATCCCCTGCCTTTTCGATGGCGGGGCCGGAGGTAATGCGAATGTTGACCCCCATCTCGTTGGCGATGATGCCGCTGAGCGTGGTTTTGCCAAGGCCCGGAGGGCCGTGGAGCAGCACGTGGTCCAGCGGCTCCTTGCGCATCTTGGCCGCCTGAATAAACACGTCAAGATTGCCCTTGGCCTTCTCCTGACCGATGTACTCGCGCAGAGTCTTGGGGCGCAGGGAATACTCCCCCTCATCCTCCCGGGTCAGGGAGGTGGTCACAAGGGGCTGGAAATCCTCGGTATCAAATTCGGGGTTGGAAAAATCAATGGCCATGAAATCACTTCCGTTTCGATTACATATAGCTGCTAAAAGTTATCGACAGACCCCAAAAGGCACAAACCAAAAACAAAGCAACCATACTCCACATTCCCAGTTTTGCGCGACCTTTTTTCTTGGCCTCGCTCATAGGAAGCGAATAATATTCCCAGTAAAACACAAAGAAAGGAATAAAAACAGATAACTTAAGGCGAAAAGAACGCCACCAATTCCACCCAACGCCCCAAGCATCATTGCACATCCGACAGAGAAAAAGAATATTCCTGCTATGATGGCATCGTGATTCCCGTTTGAACACAAAAAAGCGCACAACCCACCAACCACCATAAAAAATTCTACAGTCACCATAAAGAGTACGCCCAAAACCAGCTCACCCTTTCGTCATCATCTTCAGATTAAAAGAATCGTAAGTAACGGGAGCAAAAGAAAGATGCCCAGCAGAAGCATGAAGAAATCCACAAGGACACTCTCACACGCACCCAGGTCTTCATTTACATTTCTGCCGTGTTTCAAAAGGCGGCAGACGCTTCGAATCATCATGTAGCCCCCCAACAGGGTCGCAAGTAAAACACTAAACAAACGCATATTTTGACCTCCTGACTGTTTTCAGCCCGGATATTGCTCCACCAGCTCCCGGAACTTATCCAGAAAGCTGTGCTCGCCCAGTGTGTTGAACTTGAAGAACAGCCCCTGACTTCCGCCGGAGGTGATGGCGGAGACAAACAGGTCCTCCCCATCCCCCACCAGTGTCATGGTCAGGGACAGACGGTTGCCGCCGGAATAGCTGTACCGCTCGTACACCCGCACGCAGCAGCGCACGCCGGCAAACATGTTATAGCTTTCATCCTCGTAGTTGGCGGACATACTGCCGTTGAGGATGCCGTCATGGAAATAGCGCAATGTTTCGTCAAAATCACCGCGCAGCTTACATTCAAACTTTGCCATGGCTAATCATCCCTTCATCATCTTCTTCAGAGCTTCCTTGATGATCTGCTCCAGCGTCAGGCTATCCATGTCGATGCCCTTGAGGGCCGCGCCGATCTCGCCCTGAGAGTAACCCAGAACGGCCAGCGCGGCGGTGGCTTCGGACAGCTTGTTTTCCGGGATCACCGTAACGCCGGTGCCGCCGTAGCTCTCCCCTGCCGCGATGTTCTGACCCTTGGCCAGTTTGTCCTTCAGCTCCAGAATGACACGCTGAGCGATCTTCTTGCCGATGCCGGGGGCGCAGGTCAGCGCCTTTTCGTCCCCGGTGATGATGGACAATGCCAGATTGGCCGGAGTGCTGGCCGACAGAATGGACAGAGCTGCCTTGGGGCCTACGCCAGAGACGGACAGCAGCAGCTGAAACAGGTTCAGCTCCTCCTGTGTGGCAAAGCCGTACAGCTCCATGGCGTCCTCACGCACGTTGAGATAGGTATACAGCTTGCCCTTCTCCCCCACCCGCAGCTGAGCCTGTGTGGTGTTGGTGGTACGGCAGGCGTAGCCTACACCGCCGCAGTCAATGACGGCCAGATAGGGCCCCATATGGGCTACTGTTCCGCTCAAATAATAAAACATGGGTATCCCCCCAAAATCATCTTGTATCGTATTTATTCGCGTCAAACACACGCTCTGTGTTCAAAAGAGACGTAGCTGACCGGCTGTGACAGATGGCGATGGCCAGCGCGTCCGCCGCGTCATCGGGCCCAGGCACTTCTTTCATGCCCAGCAGTCGCTGGGTCATGAGCATGACCTGCCGCTTCTGAGCTGCGCCGTAGCCAACCACCGCCTGCTTGACCTGCATGGGGGTATACTCAAACACGGGTACGCCCATCTTTTCCGCAGCCAGCAGGATAACGCCCCGGCCGTGGGCCACCGCGATGCCGGTGGTGATATTCTTGGAGAAGAACAACTCTTCCACCGCCATCTCGTCCGGCCTGAACTGACGGATCAGCTGCTCCATATCCTCAGAAATCTGCACTAACCGTTGGGACAAAGGAATTCCGGCCGGGGTAGTTATGACGCCATACTGCAGCAGCGTATTTTTTCCCCGCTCGGCACGCACCACGCCAAAACCGACGGTCGCGACACCCGGGTCAATTCCTAAAATAACCATATGGGCCCTCCGTTTTTTATCCTGTAAATTTTATCACGATTTCCACCCACACGCAAGGAAAATCCGCTTTGCTTCTTTCTTATTGTGTGATAAAATCATTTTTGAGGTGATATGCTTGATCCGTAATGCAACGCTGACCGATCTGGATGCGGTCGTTTCCATTTATGATGCCATCCATTACCGTGAGGAAGCCGGACTTTCTACAACAGGTTGGGTGCGTTCTGTCTACCCTACCCGTTCCACCGCAAAAGCAGCGATAGAGGCCGGAGATCTGTTTGTGATGGAAGAAAACGGTCAGGTCATTGCCGCCGCCAGGATCAATCAGATCCAGGGTGCGGAATATGCCCGTGCTAACTGGTCACAGGATGTCGCGAGCTGTAAAGTGATGGTGCTTCACACTCTTGTGGTGTCACCTGACATGGCCGGAACAGGCTGTGGCACTTGCTTTGTGCGGTTTTACGAGGAGTATGCTGCGCGGCGTGGTTGCCCGTTCCTGCGCATGGATACCAACGAGCGCAATATGGCCGCCCGGGCGTTGTATCGAAACCTGGGCTATCGAGAGGTCGGCATCGTTCCCTGTATTTTTAACGGCATCGACGGTGTTCGCCTTGTCTGCCTTGAAAAAATACTTTGAGACTTGCGTTACCGCACAGTTCACATTATAATCAACTCAACACAATTCAAAGGAAGGTGCATTTACATGAAAAAAATCATTACTGCTGCCAATGCTCCCGCCGCGCTGGGCCCTTATTCCCATGCAGTAGCCGCAGGTGACCTGCTGTTTACCTCCGGTCAGCTGGGCATGGATCCCGCCACCGGAAAGCTGGCCGGTGAAACCATTGAGGCGCAGACCGAACAGGCCCTGAAAAATCTGGAAGCAGTTCTGGCAGCTAATGAAATGACTTTTGATAATGTGGTAAAAACAACCATTTTTCTTGCCGATCTGGGTGACTTTACCACCGTCAACGGTATTTACGCCACCCGCTTCCCTTCCGATCCACCCGCGCGTTCCTGCTTCCAGGTAGCCGCACTTCCCGCCGGAGCAAAAATCGAAATTGAAGCCATTGCAACCAGGTAAGAACATAAATAAAATCCCGAACCGTATGGTTCGGGATTTTTTATGCTCTGGGGTGAGCCTTGTTGTAAACGCTTTTGATTTTTTGGTTGACCAGCTGAGAATAGATCTGCGTGGAAGAAATATCCGCATGTCCAAGCATTTCCTGAATAGAATGAAGGTCTGCACCGTTTTCCAGCAAATGGGCAGCAAAAGAATGGCGCAGGGTGTGGGGCGTGATTTCCTTGTGAATACCTGCTTTTTCCTGATAGTACTTTACCAGTTTCCAGAATCCCTGACGGGACATGGGTTCTCCGTTCATATTTACAAAGAGTACTGTTTGCTCCGAGTCCTCCACCAGCTGGGGACGTACTTTCTTCACATAGTCGCTCAGCGCCCGCACCGCTGCAGGATACAGAGGGATGATCCGCTCTTTTCCCTTACCGGAACAGCGCAGAAAACCGCCGCCCAGATTTATGTCACCGACCTGCAGTCCAATCAGCTCGCTGACCCGGATGCCGGTGGCGTACAACAGTTCCAGCATGGCGCGGTCGCGATAGCCCTTCAGATCCGTGCAGGAGGGCTGCTCCAGAAACAACTCCACTTCCTTGCCGGTGAGCACCTGAGGCAGCTTGCGCTCTACCTTGGCCGTAGTGATTCCTCTGGCGGGATTGTTTCCTGCGTAGCCTGTTTTCTGCAAACAGGTGTAGAAGGACTTGACGGAGGCCATAGCCCGCGTGACTGTGGCAGCAGACTTCCCTTTGTTGATCAAAGACTGTGTATAGCGCTCCACATCTCCCGGCAGCACCTCGGTTAAAGGTATCTCCAGAATTTCCATAGCACCGGCAAACTGCTGCACATCGCGCATGTAGGAGCTGACCGTGTTGGCAGATGCCTTTTTTTCAGTTGTCAGGTACTCCTCGTACACCCGCAGCAAATTCATAAAACTCTCCTTCAACCAGAAAAGAATATCCCGGACACTCGTTGTAAAAGAGCGGGCACCACAAAAAACTCCGTCATGGCACACACGCACAGGGCCGCAGCACAAATTCCGCAGCAGATCAAAAAACCACCGTCGCAGCGCAGAGGATAGCGACCATCCCCCATGGTGCGGCGCAGAAACCCATAGGCACTCAGCATCCCTCGAACCCCAAGCTGAAACAGCACCGGCATCCAGATCAAAGCCGAAAAGCCGAACAGAAAAAAGCCCGGAACAAGCCCGATCAGGCCCAAAAGACGGTAAAACACTGTTACGGCATAGCAAAGCAGAAAACCACGTACGGCAAAGAGCAACGGAAGTCCGACGATGCCAAGTGCGGTAAAGGCAAGCAGTACGGCCATCAGCGGAAACTTTGCACTCTCCCAAAAGACGCTAAAAAATCCTCCTGTAATTCCATCCTGCGCCAACAATTCAAGATAGCCCCGTATGTAATCAAGCAGGAGCCCCGAAGGGTCCCTGATCAGTCCTGCCGCGATACAGCCAGCCACACTTCCCACGAAATAAAACGCGCCAAGCAGGATCAGCGCGGCAGCCTGTCCGGACAGCAGGTCCATCTTCCATTTTTTCCGTCTGCCCATGAAGTTCACCTCAGAGCATCCTATGAAAGGGCGGAAAAAAATAGACCATCCGACGCGCGCGGCGCACGGCGGCAGATCGACTTTGCAATTTAAATATAAAGAATCAGGCCGCGAAAAGCAAGGCTTTTCTTCGGATTTTGGAAATTTTGTCCGTTATGTCAATACCTTATGTCAACATATTTATGTAAACTCGCGTCAGGTGCGCCAGTTCATGAGTGCCGCACTCGTCAAGATATAGATATCCCCCGATCTCCCGCACCAAAATATAGGAAACCGGGGGATATTCCGATAACATTTTGTATATATACTCTCTGTATACTTTTGTTTTTAATCCTATTTATCTGCTCTATCTGCGCCGCGGTTTTACCTTTTTGTTTCCAACAAAACCTGACAAGCCGCCTCCGCAAAGACAGGCACCGCCAACAAGCCACAAAGAAGCCATATCGGGCTGAGGGTCGTATAAAATCGCCCCAGCCGCAAACAGGATCAAAAACAGTATCCCTCCTGCCCCGAGTCCCAAAAGCACATTGGGGCGCTTTCTTGTCTTACCCGCAAATACCCCGCTTACAAACCCGCCCAAAAGGCACGATGCAACGATCATACTGTCCGCTTTTGTATAGCTAACGATCCCGGTATAAACCGACACTGCAGAAAGTCCCAGGACAAAAAACACAGCCAGAATCCCTAGTGCCTGAGCACGCACCAACTCCACCATCTTTTCCGTCCATCCGCTCTGTTTTACCCCTCTATCCCGTTTTTGTTCTCTTCCCCTGCTTTCGGACATAAAAAAACACCCTCCCCGCTTCCGGTTAAGGAATTCTATGCGGGGAGAGTGCAAAACATGTCTTTCTTACTGAGCAGCGGTCTCGGCGCCCTTGGAAGACACAGCCCACTTGGTAAACTCGATGCGAACGCGGTCGGCACCGGTCTCAATAACAATGGTGTTCTCCTTCACAGCGCAGATGGTGCCGACGACACCGCCGATTGTGGTGATTACATCGCCCACAGCCAGAGAGCTGCGCATAGCCTCGGCCGCCTTGCGCTTTTTGTTCTCGGGACGGATCATAAAGAAATACATCGCCGCGAACATGAGTACGATCATTAACATACCTTCCATAATTACATTTCCTCCAGATAAATTAGATTTGACAAGTCAAAGACGCGTTAGCAAGTATTATATCCGCCTTTCCGGCATTTGGCAAGTCCTTTTCCAAAATCAGGTGGCAGGTTTGCCGAGCTTGTCCGAATATCCCGCCCGGAATGCGTCAAAACGATCCTCGTCGATGGCCTGACGTATCTTCACCATAAGGTCATTGTAAAAACACAGATTGTGCAGCACCAACAGACGCATTGCAAGCATCTCTCCCGCATTCAGCAGGTGACGGATATATGCCCGAGAGAAGGAACGGCAAGCAGGGCAGCCGCAGCTTTCACTGATGGGCCGCTCATCCAGCTTGTATTTCTCATTTTTGATGTTGATGGTGCCTTCCCATGTAAACAGCTTGCCGTGGCGGGCATTCCTTGCCGGCATAACACAGTCGAAGAAGTCCACGCCTCGGGCAACACCTTCAATAATATTGGACGGCGTGCCCACCCCCATGAGATAACGCGGCTTATCCTTGGGCATATGAGGCTCCACCGCATCAATAATCTGGTACATCACTTCAGCCGGCTCACCCACCGCCAGGCCACCTATGGCATAGCCATCACAGTCAATTTTAGCAGTTTCGATCATATTCCAAACGCGCAAATCAGGGTATGTTCCGCCCTGATTGATGCCGAACAGCATCTGCTTCGGGTTGACTGTATCTGACAAGGAGTTTAGCCTATCATGCTCCTGCTTACAACGCTCTAACCAACGAACAGTGCGTTCACAGGACGCTTTGACATATTCATAGGGAGAAGGGTTTTCCACACACTCGTCAAAAGCCATAGCGATGTCACTGCCCAGATTGGACTGAATTTGCATAGACTCCTCCGGCCCCATAAAGATTCGGTGACCGTCAATATGCGAGGCAAAGGTGACGCCTTCTTCGGTGATCTTTCGCAGGCCGGACAGCGAAAACACCTGAAATCCGCCGCTGTCCGTCAAAATCGGCCCATCCCAATCCATAAACTTATGCAGTCCGCCCAGTTGGCGCACTACGCTGTCTGTGGGGCGCAAATGCAGGTGGTAGGTATTGGACAGCTCAATCTGACAGCCGATTTCTTTCAGATCATGGGCAGATACTGCGCCCTTGATGGCACCCTGCGTGCCTACGTTCATAAATACCGGAGTCTGTACCTCACCGTGAGCGCATATAAAACGTCCACGCCGGGCTTTCCCTTGAGTTTTTAGCACTTCAAACACAGCATTTACTCCTCTCAGGAAATAAACATGGCATCACCAAAAGAAAAGAATCTATACTTTTCCGCCACCGCCTCTTTGTACGCCGCAAGCACATTCTCGCGTCCCGCCAATGCAGAAACCAGCATGATCAGCGTGGATTCCGGCAGATGGAAATTGGTGATCAGGGCATCCAGAACCTTGAACCGATACCCCGGATAGATAAAGATATTGGTCCAACCGGCACTGGCTTTCATAATGCCATCCTCCCCCGCCCAACTTTCGATGGTACGGCAGGATGTTGTGCCCACGCAGACGACCCTGCCACCATTTTTCTTGGTTTCATTGATGGCATCCGCGGTTTCCTGCGGGATCACGCAATACTCAGAATGCATCTCGTGCTGGGTAATTTCTTCCGCCTTTACGGGACGGAACGTTCCAAGCCCTACATGAAGTGTAACGTAGCAAAGCTTTACACCTTTTCGAACCAGTTTTTCCATCAGCTCCGTTGTAAAATGCAGTCCCGCCGTAGGTGCTGCAGCCGAACCAGAAACCTTGGAGTAAACGGTCTGATAGCGCTCCGACTCCTGCAGCTCCGCCTTGATGTAAGGAGGCAGCGGCATACGGCCGAGCCGCTCCAGCACCTCAAGGAAAATCCCTTCATAACTGAATCGAACAAGGCGATTTCCGCCCTCCACCTCAGCCACGACCTCGCCGGTCAGCTCACCCTCACCAAACAGAACTTTGGCGCCCGGTTTCAGTTTGCGACCGGGACGCACAAGGCACTCCCAAATGTTTTCGCCCCGGTCGATGAGCAGCAGTACCTCGCAGGCACCGCCCGACTCCCGCCGACCGATCAGTCGAGCCGGCAGCACGCGGGAATTGTTCATGACCAGGCAATCGCCGGGATTGAGCATATCCGCAATATCGTAAAAATGGTGGTGACCCGTCTGCCCTGTCTGCTTGTCCAGCGTCAGCAGTCTGGATGCATCCCTTCGTTCCAGAGGCGTCTGAGCGATCAGTTCCTCCGGCAGGTCAAAATTAAAATCAGATGTTTTCAATATTATCACTCTGCTTCACACCGACTTCCACGCCGGTAAAATAGAATTTCAGAATTTCCTCGCAGGTATAGCCCAGTTTGGCCATGGCATAGCCGCCCCACTGGCTGTAGCCAACATTGTGCCCCCAGCCGGTGCCACTGACAACAAACGTCCCCTCAGGAATGGTGGAGGACTGTCCGGCAGAGGTTACATCGCCCGTTCCGGTGATAATATATGGAACGCTCTGGGTCAGCTGAACCAATTCTCCCTCGCCGCTCAGGGCGTATAAACCGGAAAAATTCTCAATGCTTTCGCCAAGCCCGTCATTGACAGTGCACGCTCCGGTTAGCACCTCTCCCGCTCCGTTCACAGTAAAATGCATGGACCGGCAGCCCAGCTTGTTGCGCAGCCAGCTGCTGTTAGAGCTTGCAAAAGTATTGCTCTTTCCGTTGGCATAGGTAAACTTCATGGTCAGGACATTTCCGGACTTGGAGTATTCTGTGACCTGAAAATCCACCACCTGCGTATTGGTTGCATAACCCTTGCTTTGCAGAATCGTGGTCAGCTGCGCACAGTTGAAGGTGTTGGAGAATTCATAGTTTGGAATGGTATCGGCCACTGTCTCCTCGTAGGGGTCAACGACACCGATCAAATAGGGATAAGAGGCCTGATTACTTCCCCAAACCTTGGAGGAGTCCTCGCTGCCTCCCCCATTACTGGAATAAAAATAAGTATGTGCCAACTTATCCTCGTACCAGACGTACATACCCCGTATCTCATCCACCGCCTGATCACTGAGACTGCTGGGCTGAAAAGAGTCCTTATTGCTGCCAAGACCGTAATATACCTGACAATCCGTGGTGTTGCACAGATCAAAATGATAGCCGTTGTGCTTATTCAAATTGATCAAGCCATAATTTTTTGCGCACAATGCCTGCGCTTTCAGGGTTTCCAAGGGCCAGAGCTTGTTGGACTCATAAGGGACAACACCCTTCACATATGTATCAACGTCCACAAGATTTACCACCACAAGGTTTCCGCCATCTACGCGCTCGTAGCGGAATCCGCCCCGATATTTAAAGCCTTTGAACCATGTGACAGCCCCTTCTTCCGTTTCCGTTCCCGGCATTACGCCCAGAGGGCGTTTCTCACCGCCGTCAAACTGAAACAGAATCTCGCAGGTACCTGTCTTTACCACATTGATTCCGTAAACACTGGTATAGGAAACGCTCCAGTTGGCTGCAGGCTCGGCATCCGCCGCAGCCTTTGCCTCGTCATAGTTGGTATAGGAGCCCTTGCGCACATAATACACGCCGTCTACCCAGGAAACAAAGCTGTCCAGCGTATCGTTGACCATGGCGATTGCTTCTTCATAGGTTGCAAAGGCAAAGGGCCTTTGCAGATGATAGCAGCCCAGCACCTCGTGATCACCGGAAGGCTTTTTATCCGAATATTCCTCACCCATCCGGTAGATGTTGGTTGTCTTGAGCATGGTGATCGCTGTCTCCGCTGTGGAAGCCAACCCAATAAAGGTAAGCGCGTCATCATAGTAACCAAACCGGTAACCGGCGACCGTACTGATGTCTGCGTTGAGCAGATTGGCGTTGACCAGTGAACCGGTGCTGTTGCCCGGATAAGCAAGGCCAACGCGCAGCACAGTGTTGGCGTAAGGATCATATATTTCAGGTTCCGGTTCAGGCTCCACTTCCCCCTCCCCTTCTTGAGGCGGCTGTTCCATAACGGGTTCTTCCACCTCCTGGGACGTATCACCTGTTTCAGCTGTCTCTTCCGGCTCTTCCATGTCCGGAATGACTGTTTCTGCAGTCGGCTCTTGAACCACTCCGTCTTCTGTAACACCAACAGAAACATCCACGTCGGGAACAACCGTCATCTCGGTTGCACCTGCGGTTTCAAGACATATGGCGGCGGCCAGAAGCAGCGCTGCAATTTGTCTCAATTTTAAGGTCATAAAGCACTCCATTTCTCCAAATGCGTCAATGTCCAATTCATTGACAGCACGTTTCCCACGTGCTATCATAGATTATTATTAAATATGTGTACTCTCGTGGGGAATACGCTCTTATCTTTTTCATTATAACGGCTTTGTCACCACTTGGCAACCGGAAGTTTTTCTCCGTATTTTCCCACTGAACACACCGAAAGGACGATACATATGGAAAAGTACAAAGTTGGTATTATCGGCGGCACCGGCATGGTGGGCCAGCGCTTCATCACCCTGATGGAAAACCACCCCTGGTTCCAGCTCACCGCCATTGCCGCCAGCGCCCGCTCCGCCGGCCAGACCTACGAGCAGGCCGTTGCCGGCCGCTGGGCCATGACCTCCCCCATCCCCGAGGAAGCCAAGAATCTGATCGTTCTCAACGCCACCGATGATGTGGAGAAGATCGCCTCCACGGTCGACTTCGTGTTCTGCGCCGTGGACATGAAAAAGGACGAGATCCGCGTTCTGGAGGAGCAGTATGCCAAGGCCGAGTGCCCCGTGGTGTCCAACAACTCTGCCCACCGCTGGACCGATGACGTGCCCATGGTGGTCCCCGAGATCAACGCCGATCACATCCGCATTATCGAGGCTCAGCGCAAGCGTCTGGGCACCAAGCGCGGTTTCATTGCCGTCAAGTCCAACTGCTCTCTGCAGTCCTACATCCCCGCTCTGCATCCTCTGAAGGAAAAGTTTGGCATCGAGAAGGCTCTGGTCTGCACTTATCAGGCCATTTCCGGCGCAGGCAAGACCTTTGAGCGCTGGCCCGAGATGGTCGATAACTGCATCCCCTACATCGGCGGCGAAGAGGAAAAGAGCGAGCGCGAGCCCATGAAGCTGTGGGGCACTGTGGGCGAGGACAAGATCATCGCCGCAACCGCCCCCTCCATCACCGCCCAGTGCTTCCGCGTGGCCTGCCAGGACGGTCACATGGCCGCCGTGTTTATGTCCTTCCCCGAGGGCAAGAAGCCTTCCATTGACGAGATCAAGGCTGTCTGGACCGGCTTCAGCGGTCGTGCTCAGGAGCTGGAGCTCCCCTCCGCCCCCAAGCAGTTCCTCCACTACTACGAGGAGGAGAACCGACCCCAGACCCGTCTGGACCGTATGACCGAGAATGGCATGGCCGTGAATATCGGCCGCCTGCGTGAGGACAGCCAGTATGACTACAAGTTCGTCTGCCTGTCTCATAACACTCTGCGCGGTGCTGCCGGCGGCGCTGTCCTGCTGGCCGAGCTGCTGTGTGCCGAGGGTTACATCGACCGCAAGTAATTCCATATTTCAATTGCTCAGAAAGGGTGTATCAACATGAGAACTCCTGTCTTTACCGGCTCCTGTCCCGCCCTCGTCACTCCTTTTGACGAGAACGGCAACATCAACTACGATGCGTTTGGAAAACTCATTGACGATCAGATCGCTGCCGGCGTGGACGCCGTGTGTGTCTGCGGCACCACCGGTGAGTCTGCCACCATGTCCATTCGCGAGCATAATGCTGCTGTGGAATACTGCGTCAAGCGCGTGAATAAGCGTGTCAAGGTCATTGCCGGCGCCGGCAGCAACGACACCTCCGCCGCCGTGTATCTCTCTCAGCACGCTCAGGACTACGGTGCGGACGCGCTGCTCCATGTGACCCCTTATTACAACAAGGCCAGCCAGACCGGCCTGATCAAGCACTACGAATATATCGCGGCCCGTACCGATCTGCCCATTATCCTGTACAACGTACCCAGCCGCACCGGCGTGTCTTTTACTGCCGATACCTATAAGGTGCTGTCTGACGTCCCCAACATCAACGGCGTCAAAGAGGCCAGCGGCAACTTCTCCCTGCTGGCCCACACCCGCTGTCTGTGCCCCGACGATTTCTATATCTGGTCCGGTAACGACGATCAGGTTGTCCCCATGATGTCGCTGGGCGCCAAGGGCGTTATCTCCGTAGCCTCCAACATCATTCCCGAGGTCATGGTCAAGATGAGCCATCTGTGTCTGGAAAACGACTTTGAGGCCGCTTCCAAGCTGCAGATTGAGTACATGGATCTGATCGACGCCCTGTTTATCGAGGTCAATCCCATTCCCATCAAGGCTGCCATGAACCTGATGGGCATGGAGGCCGGAACCCTGCGTCTGCCCCTGTGCGACATTTCCGAGAAGAATCTGGAAGTTTTGCGCCAGTCCATGCTTCGCATGGGTCTGCTGAAGTAAGAGGTTTCCTGTCATGCATAAGATAATCATTTCCGGCTGCAATGGACATATGGGCCGCGTGGTAGAAGCTCTGTGCAACGCCGATCCTCAGGTTGAAGTGGTTGCCGGTTTCGATATTATGGGAAATACCGACCATCCGTTCCCTGTCTATACCTCCCCTGCCCTCTTTGAAGGTCAGGCCGATGCCATAATCGACTTCTCCAGCCCCGCCGCTCTGAACGGTCTGCTGGACTTTGCCAAAGTCCGCAAAATCCCTCTGGTTCTGGCTACTACCGGCTACACGCCGGAGCAGGTAGCGCAGATCGGTGCAGCCGCGCTTGAAGTGCCTCTGTTCCGCTCCGCCAATATGTCTCTGGGTATCAACGTGCTGTTGGAACTGGTGAAGAAAGCCGCCAGCGTGCTGGGCGACAGCTATGACATCGAAATCGTAGAGCGTCATCATCGCCGCAAGGTGGATGCCCCCAGCGGCACCGCCCTGATGATCGCAGACGCAGCTGCAGCAAACTGCGGGCACGAGACGGAATATGTCTATGACAGACAGCGCGTCCGTCACCCCCGCGAGAAAAAGGAAATCGGCATCAGTGCCGTGCGTGGCGGCACGATCGTGGGTGAACACGAAATCATCTTCGCAGGTCACGATGAGGTCATGGAGATCAAGCACACCGCCCTCTCCCGTGACATCTTCGCTTCCGGTGCCATCGAAGCGGCAAAGTTTATCTCTTCCGTGTCAACTCCCGGTCTTTATGACATGTCTTTTCTGATCAAATAAGTCAAAAACCCACGACTTCAGCTGAAGCCGTGGGTTTTCACTTATTTTACCTTCAACCGCTTGACCAGTTCCTCATCAGGAGTCACCCAGGCGGTCTCATAAGTGGTGTAGACCACCATGCCCGGCCTTGCTCCGGCGGGCTTTTTCACAAACTTCACCGGTGTATAGTCCACAGGGACTTTGGCACTCTCACGTCCCTGAGAGAACCATGCAGCCAAACAGGCCGCCTCGTTCAGGCTTTGCAGGTCTGGCTGACCGCCTTCCGTCCACAGGATCACGTGCGAGCCGTGGATCTTCTGGGTGTGGAACCAGATATCGCTCTTGAATGCCATTTTTGTGGTCAACAGATCGTTCTGCGCGTTATTTTTGCCCACAGAAATGCGAAGCCCGGCGGTGGAGCGGAACTCCATGGGTTTGGATGTGACTTTCTTTTCACGTCCCTTCGCCTTGGACGCTCTACGCACATAACCGGTCTCAACCAGTTCCTGCCGAATCTCCTGCAGGTCGCGTTCTCCTTCTGCCAGAGCGATACTTTCAAGCACGCTGTTCAGATACTCCAGCTCCTGGCGGCCCTTTTCCAACTGTTGAGTCAGCATCTGTTCTGCAGTCTTTGCCTTATTGTATTCCTTGTAGTACTTTGCAGCGTTTTGCTGAGGGGTAAGCAAAGGATCAAGGGCAATCTCGATTTCCCCACCCTCCGGGTCATAGAAGTTATATGCCTTCAGCCGCGCCATGCCCTTGGTCATGGCATGCAGATTGGAGGTGATGATATCCCCTTTCTGCCGCAGCAACTCACGGTCTCGGGTAGCTTCCAGTTCCTGCTCCTGCAGTCCAATTTTACGGGCAGTGCGGTCTCTGGCGTTGGTAACCGTTCGGATCATATCCTGTCCCTGCTGCCGCACACGCTCCATGGTCTCCCGTGTGGCATAGAAGCCGTCCAGCAGTTGGGCGAAGGAATCCGCATCGCACACCTGTGCTGCCCCACCATACTGCCCCACAGGCATAAATGTGAAGTCAGCAGGTTTGTTCTCTCTTTTTATAACAGTTGGTGTGAAGTTGTTATTCCTTACGCGTTCCATCAGCCGTTCCAGTTCGTCAAGCAAACGGGCACGACCCTGTTCTCCCATCTGATGCAGACGGATATCCGTGCTCCCCCCGGCCCGGAACGCCAGTTCCCGACACACAAGAGGCGAAAGACCACCAAAGCTGTCCAGCAGCCATTTATCTGCTTGACTTTCCTCCGGAGCACGCTGCAGTTCCTGTTCCAACTCTTCCCGGCTCATCTGTGCCGGGTCCAGTTTATCCTGCACGGGAGGCAGGCGGTAGAACAGTCCGGGCAGCACCTGACGCTTGACGGACATATCACTGTCCACTCGGCGCAGACAGTCAACGATCCGCCCCTCCCCATCCAGCAGAATCAGGTTGGAGTGGCGGCCCATGGCCTCCAGCACCAACTGACGCTCCACGCGGTCACCCAGTTCATCCATAGCTTCCATCACGATTCTGAGCACACGTTCCATGGGCGGCTGTTCGATGCCAAGGATCCGCGCTCCGGTCAGGTGCTTGCGCAGCAGCATACAGAACATGGGTGGCTTGTCCGGATTTTCCCGAGAGAGTTCGGTCAGCTGTGCTCTTGGGTGACTGGGATTCGCGGACAAAAACAGCTTGCAGTTTTCTGCCCCGCGGACGGCCAGAACCACCTCATCCCGTCCGGGCTGATGAATTTTATCGATTCTGCCGCCCACAACAGCCAGACGGATCTCGTTGGCCACTGCGGTTAGGCAGATTGCATCCAGAGGCATCTTATTCCTCTCCCTCCATCATGGTTGCGAACAACTCATTGATGCGCCCGGTGCGACCCTGAAGCCACAGCCAGCCGAAAAGCGCCTCCACCGCCGTGGCCGTCTGATATTGCCCCCGGCTGGCCGCCTTTGGAATGCTGTGTGGAGCGGCATTGCGCCCACGGCGAAACACATCCGCTTCCTCCAGTGTCAGCACAGGCAGAATTTTTTCCGCCATCTGCGCCTGTGCCGGTGCGGCCACAAAACGTACGGTCTGCCTGTGCAAATCCTTGATTTTTGCCGTTCCGTGGGTACAGACCCAGGAGCGCACAAGCACCTCAAACACAGAATCGCCTAAATGAGCAAGTCCCAGAGAGCTGACATTCATCAGATCGTCCCGAGGCATATTTATCTGAAAATAATCGGGCATAGAAGCGCCCTCCGTTCTGTTTTCTTCGCTCCATATCTTACCACAATTCTGCTCGCAGCACAACCAAAAAGCGCAGCCGGAACATCCGGCTGCGCTTTGCTCACTTGGGCTGCTGGTTGGTGTACTTCTGATACGCCTGACTGATCTTGCTTTCGGGCGCCTGCTCGGGGTTATACCAGCCTCTGGCATGCGCGGTCTGAAACAGCTGGGTCTGTGCATCATGCCCCTGAGCCAGCAGTTTAATAAACTGGTCCCGCAGGGTTATATTGACACATTCCGAGGCAAAATTGTCGTAATTGGACGCCATTTTTTTCTCGCTGCTGAGAAAATCAGCTAATTTCTCCTGATCGGTCATATGATTTCCCCCTTTTCCTTAGTCCAGATAGCCCAACAGGGTACCGTAGTTCTGCTTGTGCTGATTTGCCAGATTGGTGTAGCAGGTCTTCAGCTGCTCGTCCTCGGTCTCCTGTGCGGCGGCCAGATACTTGCAGTGCAAAACCTTTTCCATGTCCATCTGATCGGAAATACCCATAAGCTCCTTGGTGGTGAGTACTGCCATTGTGGTTCCTCCTTTGTTCAAGATGTACCACTATTTTCCCCGCCATTACGACCATTATGCGGCAGAATCGGATTTCCCTTCCGATCAAAACGAAATACTGCACAGCGCCTGCCCTCTACTGTACAAATCTCAGCCAGACAGAACAGGGGTATTAACGGAAAAGGCCATCTAGGATCAAACCCAGCCGCCAGAGAAAAGCCATCCTCCTGCCGATTCAGGAGCATTTTCCTGCTCTCCAGAGCCTCCCTCAACACCACATCCCCAACCATCCGCTCCGGATGCATTTCCTGCTTCCAAAGGGACTCCCGCTCAAATGAAAAGGAAAGAACTCGCTCTGCTCCCGTAAGCGGCCAACAGCCACAGCGCTCCAGTTGGCTTTTTGATATCCTGCGCACCAATTCCGGTCCGCTCTGCCCAGGACACAGAGTACCCAACAGCATTTTTCCACGTGAACCGCATACATATATTTTGTTCAATCCACGGCCATCGTCTGCATGAAGCACCTCAAAATGCACCAGCTGT
Organism: Oscillospiraceae bacterium; assembly: GCA_015068065.1. Classification (GTDB taxonomy): domain Bacteria; phylum Bacillota; class Clostridia; order Oscillospirales; family Oscillospiraceae; genus Lawsonibacter. Next base: position 20,768 of record SVLE01000009.1, read on the forward strand.
CCATCCTCAAGAAACCTCAGTCTTCCGCCACCATTTAATCGTAATTGCGACCACTCCACAGCCCTCCCACCTCTCAAAATAGCTTATGCGCAATTTCTTGATTTTAGTTGTTGACAAAGATACTTTAATGCGTTAAAATACGTTCAATATCAAAGGCGTTGATGGGAATAAAGACAGGTGCTCCCCTCTGCAGAGAGCCGGCGGTTGGTGCAAGCCGGTGTGCGGCCACCTGTGCATAACTGGTCCCTGAGCCGTCCGCCCGAACCATGTGCAGTAGAGCGGAACGTTTGGCCCCGTTATCGGCCGCAGCCTTGTTAGAGGCTTATGAGGACTGTTTCGGAAACGGACAGTCGAAGCAGGGTGGTACCGCGTGTATATCACGCCCCTGACCTTATATTCTAAGGTCAAGGGCTTTTTTTATTGCTCTTGATCGATCCTGAGGAGGAACATTATGAAGCCCGGATTTGAAAAGTATATCCCCTTTACACCACAAAAGATCATTGGCCGTACATGGCCGGACAAAGTTATCGGGAAAGCCCCCGTGTGGTGCTCTGTTGACCTGCGCGACGGCAACCAGGCGCTGGTTGATCCTATGAATCTGCAGGAGAAGCTGGAGTATTTCCACACTCTGGTGGAGATCGGCATTAAGGAGATCGAGATCGGTTTTCCCTCCGCCAGTGAGACGGAGTATGAAATTTGCCGTGAGCTGATCGAGGGCGGCCATATTCCTGATGATGTAACCATTCAAGTTCTGGTGCAGGCCCGTGAGCACCTGATCAAAAAGACTTTTGAGGCCATCAAGGGTGCCAAGAACGTGATTCTCCACTTCTATAACTCCACCTCTACCCTGCAGCGCAAGGTGGTCTTTCACATGGAGACGGAGGGTATCACCAAAATCGCCACCGATGCCGCCGACCTCATTTATGAGATGTCCCGTCCTCTGATTGCAGAGGGTATGAATCTGCGTTTTGAGTACTCCCCTGAGTCCTTTATGGGCACAGAGATGGACTACGCCGTGGAGATTTGTCAGGCGGTCATTGAGCACCTGCACGCCACCCCGGAAAACAAGGTCATTCTGAACCTGCCCACCACGGTGGAAAACTGCATGCCCAACCAGTTTGCAGATATGCTGGAATACTTTTGCAAAAAGCTGCCCGACCGCAAGAGTGCCATCATCTCCCTGCACCCCCACAACGACCGTGGCTGCGGCGTGGCCACCGCGGAGCTTGGCCTGCTGGCAGGTGCCGAACGCGTGGAAGCCACCCTGTTCGGTAATGGCGAGCGTACCGGCAACGTGGACATCGTCACTCTGGCCATGAACATGTTTACCCAGGGCGTAGACCCGGAGCTGAACTTCTCCAACATCAACAAAATCAAGGAGATGTTTGAGCGGTGCACCAAAATGCCCGTGGGCGACCGCCAGCCTTATGCGGGCAAGCTGGTCTTTACCGCCTTCTCCGGCAGCCATCAGGACGCCATCAACAAGGGTACTCAGTACATGAAGGAATCCGGTACCGAGTATTGGGAGATCCCCTACCTGCCCATTGATCCGGCGGACGTGGGCCGCGAGTACGAGCCTGTGATTCGCATCAATTCCCAGTCCGGCAAGGGCGGCGCGGCCTATATCATGGAGCACAATTTCGGCTTCGACCTGCCCAAGACCATGCATCCGGAGTTTGGTTCCATTGTCCAGAAAGAGACCGATCTGGTGGGCAAGGAAATTGCCCCCGAGCGTATCCGCGAGCTGTTCGACAAGGAGTACATCGACGCCAAAGAACCCTACAAGCTGCTTAAGCACGCTTTCCAGGAGTCCATCGACGAGCAGGGCCACTCCCACGTCACCTTCTGGGGTACGCTTCAGCATACGGACACCATCTTCAAGGTCTCCGGCGAAGGCAATGGCCCCATCGACGCGTTCTTCAACGCCATCAAGGATGAAAAAATGTCTCACTTTACCTTCCTGGACTACGCCTCTCACGCCATCACCGACGGCTCCGACTCTCAGGGTGTTGCCTACATTCTGCTGGAGGATCAGCGCACCGGCAAGAAGTACTGGGGCGTGGGCCTGTCCCACAACATCAACCTGGCTCCCCTGCGCGGCATTCTGTCCGCCATTAACCGGGCATGGATCGACCGCCATCAGCAGTAAAACGACAAAAAACACGCGTTCCAAGCGGAACGCGTGTTTTTTGTTCTTATATTAGAGGCCCTGTGCCATCATAGCCTGAGCGATACGCTTGAAGGAAGCGATATCATTGCCGGCGATCAGGTCATAGCCAAGACCGTACTGCTCCGCAGCAGCGGCGGAGGCATCGTAGATGGAACTCATAATGGCCTGCAGGCGTTGATCCACCTCTTTGCGGGTCCAGCTGTAGCGGATGGAGTTCTGGGCCATCTCCAAAGCGGAAACCACCACGCCGCCGGAACCGGCAGCCTTTGCGCCCGCGGTGAGGATCTTGGGGCTCATGCGCAGCAGCTTGAGGGCTTCCGCAGTAGCAGGCATATTGGCCGCCTCCACATAATAGCCAGCTCCGTTGGCGATGATACACACGGCATCCTCCACGTCGATCTCATTCTGGGTGGCGCAGGGCATGACCACATCCGCAGCTACCTCCCAAGGCTTTTTACCGGGGTGGAATTCCACACCGAACTTCTCAGCGTAGGGCTGCACCTTGTCTGCGCCGCCCTGACGCATTTCCACCATGAAGTCAAACTTCTCCTGAGTGGTGATGCCATCAGGATCGTAGATATAGCCGTCGGGACCGGACAGGGTGACCACCTTGCCGCCCAGCTCCGCAACCTTGCGGCACACGCCCCAGGACATGTTACCAAAGCCGGAGACAGCAATGCGCTTGCCCTGCATGCTCTCGCCCTGATGCTCCAGCATGCGGTTCAGGAAGTACACAGCACCAAAGCCGGCGGCCTCCTGACGGATCTTACTGCCACCGTAGGTCAGGCCCTTACCGGTCAGAGCACTGCTCTCCGCACGGCCGGTCAGCTTCTTGTACGCACCGTACAGATAGCCGATCTCACGGGAGCTGACGCCGATATCACCGGCGGGCACGTCGGTGTCTGCACCGATGTAGCGGTACATGGAGTTCATAAAGCTCTGGCAGAAACGCATGATCTCCCGGTCGCTCTTCCCTCTGGGATCAAAGTCCGCGCCGCCGCCCGCGCCGCCGATGGGCAGGCCGGTCAAAGCGTTCTTGTAGGTCTGCTCAAAGCCAAGGAACTTAACCACGGAGGCGTTGACAGTGGGATGGAAGCGCAGACCGCCCTTATAGGGGCCGATGGCGCTGTTGAACTGGACACGGTAACCGTGGTTGGTGTGTGCCACACCATTGTCATCCACCCAGGGTACCAGGAAAGAGAACATACGCTCCGGCTCCACCATGCGGGTGAGCAGGTCCATCTTCTCGTAGCGGGGGTCGTCCACAGCAGGCTCGATCATCTCAAGCCATGCCTGAACGGACTGGAGATACTCCGTCTCATTCGGGTACTGATTTTTCAGATTATCCAGTACCCGCTCAACATACTTGTTGTTCATGGGAACCCCTCCCTTACACCAGACCGTAGGCCAGCATGGAGTTGGCCACCTTCAGGAAGCCCGCGATGTTGGCACCTGCCACCAGATCACCGGGCATACCGTACTCTGCAGCGGCAGAGGAAGCATTCTTGTACAGATCGGTCATGATCTGCTTCAGGTGCTCATCCACCTCTTCAAAGGTCCAGAAGAAGCGCATGGAGTTCTGGCTCATCTCCAGTGCGGAGACAGCCACGCCGCCGGCGTTAGCCGCCTTGGCCGGGCCAAACAGCACGCCGGCCGCCTTCAGGGTATCTACAGCATCGGGGGTACAAGGCATGTTGGCACCCTCGGCCACCAGGAAGCAGCCGTTGGCAACCAACGCCTTGGCAGCATCACCGTTCAGTTCGTTCTGAGTGGCACAAGGCAGCGCGATATCACAGGGAATGGTCCAAATGCCCTTGCAGCCCTCGTGATACTCCGCCTCGGGATGGGTATCAACATAGACCTTGATGCGCTTGCGCTCCACCTGCTTGATCTGCTTGATAGCATCCAGATCAATGCCGTTCTTATCATAAATGTAGCCGTTGGAGTCGGACATGGCCACAACCTTGGCACCAAACTCGGTGGCCTTCTGACAGGCATAGGTAGCCACGTTACCGGAACCGGAAACGACCACCGTCTGACCCTCAAAGCTCTTACCCGCGTCCTTGAGCATGCAGGCGGTAAAATAGCACAGACCGAAACCGGTAGCCTCGGTACGGGCCAGAGAGCCACCGTAGCTCAGGCCCTTGCCGGTCAGGGTGCCGGTAAACTCGTTGCGCAGGCGCTTATACTGGCCAAACATAAAGCCGATTTCACGGGCACCTACGCCGATATCGCCGGCGGGCACGTCGGTATCGGGACCGATGTGCTTGGAAAGCTCCGCCATAAAGCTCTGGCAGAAACGCATGACTTCTGCGTCGGACTTGCCCTTGGGATCAAAGTCGGAACCGCCCTTGCCGCCGCCGATGGGCAGTCCGGTCAGGCTGTTCTTGAAAATCTGCTCAAAACCCAGGAACTTGATAATTCCCTGATTGACGCTGGGATGGAACCGCAGACCGCCCTTGTAAGGACCGATAGCGCTGTTAAACTGCACGCGGTAGCCGCGGTTGATGTGTACCACACCCTGATCATCCTCCCAGGGCACCCGGAAGGTGATGATGCGCTCAGGCTCGACCAGACTGTCCATCACGCCGGAAGTAATATATTCAGGATGGGCGTCCACAACGGGCGACAGAGAGGTCAGCACCTCGCGCACCGCCTGATGAAACTCGGGCTCAGCGGGATCGCGGGCGATCACACGCTCCATCAAACCGTTCAGATACTCATTGGGAATACTCATAAATAACGCCTCCATTTTTAATTTAGCACTTTAATCGGATGAATTGCTTGTACCAGTTATAGCACAGCATTTTTTGCAAGTCAATGATTTTTATCTTGCATTTTTAGCTTTTGTATATGATGACAAAAGTCTGTCAATCTTTCTTTTTTATTTTGTCATATTTATTATCACATACTTTCTGCTATCTTTCTGTCACACCAACACTTCTTTTGTGCATCATGCACGGTGACTCACATACCATTGTTGCTCTCTTTTCTGTTTTTCGTGTGAAATTGGCAGAAATAACACCGTCACTTGCAAATCTATGGTGTACGCCTCAAAAATATACTTCTTTTTTCTGCCCTAAAAATTGACTAAAACGTGAGAAATCCCCCGCCGGAAGGCGGGGGATTTCGAAATGCTTATTTCAGTTTGTCCATACCGATCTTCATGCGGCGGATGACCTCGTCCTTACCGAGGATGTGGCACAGCTCCACCGCACCACCGGGGGTAACAGCCTTGCCAGCGATGGCAATGCGCAGAGGCCACATAAGAGTGGCGTTCTTGACCTCCATCTGTTCGGCCAGAGCGATCAGTGCGTCGTGGATGGGCTCTTGCTCCCACTTGTCAAGGCTCTCCAGAACGGGCAGGGTCTTTTCCAGCATAGCAAGAGAGACCTCGTCATTGGTCTTGGACTTCTTGTTGGTGAACAGTTCCTTGTCATACTCCGGCAGTTCGTCGAAGAAGTCCACCTTCTCGGGAATCTCCGTGAGCTTCTCGCACCGAGCCTGAAGCAGGGCGGCGATCTGAGCAGTATCGAACCGCTCCCCTTTCACCGCCTGACGGATATAAGGCTCAGCTACCTTGGCAAAGTCGGCAGACTCCATGGAACGCAGGTAGGTAGCATTGAAGTGGGTCAGCTTTTCGATGTCGAAGATAGCAGGAGACTTGGAGATGCCGGCAATATCAAAGGCCTTGGCAAGCTCCTCCATAGTAAAGATCTCCTGCTCAGCCAGTTCCCCTCTGGGCGACCAACCCAGCAGAGCAACGTAGTTGAGGATGGCGGGGGTGATATAGCCCAGCGCCTTCAGATCCTCGTAAGAGGGGTCGCCGTGGCGCTTGGACATTTTGTTCTGGGCGTCACGCATCACAGGAGAGCAGTGGACGTAAGTGGGGATGTCCCAACCAAACCCCTCGTACAGCAGGTTGTACTTGGGGGCAGATGACAGATACTCACTGCCACGCACCACGTGAGTGATGCCCATAAGGTGGTCATCAATGACGTTGGCAAAATTGTAGGTAGGCAGACCATCCCGCTTGATGAGCACCTGATCGTCCAGTTCCTTGTTCTCCACAGTGATGTCACCGAAGGAGATGTCATGGAAGGTGGTAGAACCCTCGTGAGGAATGCGCTGACGGATGACGTAGGGCTTGCCAGCGGCCAGATTGGCGGCCACCTCCTCCGCACTCATATCGCGGCAGGGGTCATCTCCCCGGTTAAAGTCGCCGGAGTCCTCTTCACTCTCCGTCTTTTCACAGAAGCAGTAATAAGCTCCGCCCTTTTCCACCAGCAGCTCGGCGTACTTCTTGTAAAGAGGACGGCGCTCGGTCTGGATATAGGGACCCACAGGGCCGCCCACATCAGGGCCTTCATCGTGATTCAGGCCGCACTCGGACATGGTGCGGTAAATGACCTCGGTGGCACCCTCTACCAGACGCCCCTGGTCGGTATCCTCAATACGCAGGATAAACGTACCCCCGGCGTTGCGGGCGATGAGCCAGGTGTACAGAGCGGTGCGCAGATTGCCCACGTGCATATAGCCCGTGGGGCTGGGGGCAAAACGGGTACGCACCTTCCCCTTGGGAATGCGGGCCTCCATCTCTTCAAAGAACTTCATATCAAGTGCCATAAAATGACCTCCACGGCGGCGGATGCCGCTATTATTTACTGAATGGTATTATACCGATTTTTTTCGCCGTTGACAAGTCTATTCCAACTTCTTCCTTCTGTTGTTGATTTGTTCACATTTATTGGTTATCATAGTATCATCTAAATAAGCGCAAAAGGAGGTATTCTTATGAAAAAATTCCGACTTCCCAAGGGGCGTCTGGGCCGCACCCTGCTCAGTTTGGCTGTCACAGCCCTGGTGGGTTTTGTCAGCTTTTACTTTACCCTGCCCGCCCTGAACTTCCATGATAAGCAGTTTTACAGCTATCTGGGCCTGTTGTGTGTGACCTACGTAGTATGCGTTTTCCTGCTGTCCGGCGGCATGCACTCTCAGGTGCAGATGACCGGCAAGGAAAAACTGCTGGACTGGCTGCACTTTATCAAGAGCCGCTGCCTTCCCGTTGGCATCGCCTTTGTTCTGGTGATCCTGGTGGCCCTGGTGGGCGAGGTACTGTCCATGCCCATCTTCCGCGCCGCCGCCTACCGGGACCTGCTCACGGTGGAAAACGGTGATTTTACCGCTGAAGTGGCACAGATTTCCTTTGACAAGATCCCCACCTTGGACCGCCTGTCTGCCGAGTACCTGGGCGACCGACAGATGGGCACTCTCAGCGACATGGTCAGTCAGTTCGAGTATTCCAACGACTCCACCCAGATTAACTATCAGGGCCGCCCGGTACGTGTGGCCCCCATCGATTACGCCGATCTGGTCAAATGGCTTACCAACCGTGGCAACGGCCTGCCCGCCTATGTGGTGGTGGACATGGTCACTCAGGAGGCCACGGTGGTCCGTCTTTCCGAGGGTATGAAATATTCCTTCTCTGAGCCCCTGAACCGGAACATCCTGCGCCACCTGCGGTTCCAGTATCCCACCATGATGTTCTCCGAGCCGGAGTTTGAGATCGATGAGAACGGCCATCCCTGGTGGATCGCCCCCCGGGTAGTCAAGACCATCGGTTTGTTCGGCGGCACGGATATCAAAGGCGCTGTGCTGGTGGACGCGGTGACAGGTGAGAGCGAGTATATGGAAGAAGTTCCCACCTGGGTGGACACGCTCTATGTCCCCACTCTTATTATGGAACAGTACGATTACCACGGAACCTATGTCCACGGTTTCATCAACTCCATTCTGGGCCAGCGTGACGTGACCCTGACCACCGAGGGCTACAACTACATTGCCATGAACGATGACGTGTACGCCTATACAGGAGTCACCTCCGCCAACGCTGATCAGTCCAATCTGGGCTTTTTGCTGTGCAATATGCGCACCAAAGAAACCCGTTACTACGTTGCTCCCGGTGCCACAGAGTACGCCGCTGAGCGTTCTGCCGAGGGCGTGGTGCAGGATCTGGGCTATGTGGCCACTTTCCCTCTCCTGCTCAACGTGGCTGGTGAACCCACCTACTTCATCCCTCTGAAGGACCAGACCCAGCTTGTGAAAATGTACGCCATGGTCAATGTGGCACAGTACCAGATCGTGGCTACCGGAACCTCCGTACCCGCCTGCGAGCGCAGCTATATCCAGATGCTGTCCGACAAGGGTGTGACACAACCCGAACAGCAGCCCCAGACCCAGGTCACCGGAACAGTGGCGGAGATCCGAACCGCCGTGTTGGAGGGCAACTCCTACTACTTCCTGCGTCTGGAGGGTGCGGATGTGTTCTTCTCCATCTCCGCTGTCCAGAACCGCGAGGTCGTCACTGTCAATGTGGGCGATACCGTCACCATCGACCACGAAGTACCCGCCGAGGATATGACCGGCTCCATTCTGGACGGTTATTCCCTCACTGTTCAACCCAAACGAATCGAAGCGCTCCCCCCCTCTCCCCTGCAGGAGTCCTACGATGCCCTGCCCAGACAGCCGGTAATGTCCGGCACAGGGCTGCCCATGACTCTCTCCTAACCGCATAATAAAGCAACAACCGGAGCATCCCTTTGGATGCTCCGGTTGTTACTTCTCTGTCAAGTTCAGTTTCTCTTTTCTGGACAGCTTCTTAATGGCGATCTCCCGGCGCAGGGCAGCAGACTTGTCCGGCTGTTCTTCCACATAGGCAAGCTCCAGCGGCCCTCTGCCCCGGGTGTATTTTGCTCCTTTCCCAGCCTGATGGGCCACAAGGCGTTTTTCCACGTCATCCGTAATGCCTGTATAGAGCGTATCATCGCCGCAGCGCAACATATATACATACCAGCTCATATCCACACCTCTTTTATTTATAGGTATTATATCATAAATCTGTTGCCTTTGCAGCTGTTGCGTGGTAAAATAACTTGATATCTTGTGTGCCTTGTGCACATAGCCTGAGCAACATAGTCCGAACCCGCTCTGCGGGGCGGATTTTCGCGCCAGACTTTATTTTATTCTTTGCCGGGCTATCGCCCGGCGGCATCATTCAATTTTGCCTGACACAAAAATACGCGCCCGCAGAGTCGAAGATTTCTGAGTACGTATAGGAAGGTAGTGCAAGGCACCGGCTTGCAGACGGGCTTTGTGCCCATCAAAAGGCGGCAACGAAGCAATACCGATGTGTACGTATTCAGAAATGGGTTCGGACTATGTTGCTCAGGCTATAAAAAAGGAGCCATCACAATGGACGAAAAGAAAGTTATGCTCTCCGGCATTCAGCCCAGCGGCGACCTGCATCTCGGCAACTATCTGGGCGCCATCAAGAACTGGGTGGACCGCACGGAGGAATTTGATAATTACTACTTCATGGCCGATATGCACACCATCACCGTGCGTCAAAATCCGGCCGACCTGCGCCGCCGCACGCTGGAACAGCTGGCTCAGTATATCGCCTGCGGCCTTGACCCGGAAAAGAACACCCTGTTCATTCAGTCCCATGTGCATCAGCATGCGGAGCTGGGCTGGGTGCTGCAGTGCTACACCATGTTTGGCGAGCTGTCCCGCATGACCCAGTTCAAGGACAAATCCGCCAAGCACAAGGAAAACATTAACGGCGGTCTGTTTACCTACCCCTCCCTCATGGCAGCGGACATCCTGCTCTATCAGCCCGACTTTGTTCCCGTGGGCGAAGATCAGAAGCAGCACTGCGAACTGACCCGCGATGTTGCCCAGCGCTTCAACAGCATTTACGGCGATGTGTTCAAGATCCCCGAGCCTTATATCCCCAAAGCGGGCGCCCGTGTCATGGGTCTGACCGCCCCGGACAGCAAGATGTCCAAGTCCATGCCCGAGGGCTGCGTATTCCTGATGGAAAAGCCCGAGGACATCCAGCGCAAGTTCAAACGCGCCATTACCGACAGCGATACGGAAAACTGCGTGCACTATGACCCCGCCAATAAGCCCGGTGTTGCCAACCTGATGAGCATCTACTCCGCCGTGACCGGCAGAAGCTACGAGGCCATTGAGCAGGAGTTTGCCGGATGCGGCTACGGCAAGTTCAAGCCCGCCGTGGGCGATGCTGTTGTAGAGTGTCTGCGCCCCATCCGCGAGGAGGCCACCCGCATTCTCGCCGATAAGGCCTATCTGGAAAACGTGTACAAGGCCGGCGCAGAAAAGGCGTCCTATGTAGCTAACAAAACTCTGCGCAAGGTATATAAGAAGATTGGCTTCGTGGCCCGCTGACGGCCCCGCTTACAAAGGAGAACACCATGCAAGTTGAATTGGACGTGATCCGGCTGGTGGCCGCCGCCCTTGCGGTTGCCGCACTGATCGCCTATATTTCCACCCCGGTGGTCAAAAACCTCGCCTTTAAAGTCGGTGCGGTGGACGTTCCCAAGGACAACCGTCGCATGCACAAGCATCCCATCCCCCGCATGGGAGGTTTGGCTATTTTTCTGGGGTTTCTGCTTAGCGTGCTGATCTTTCTGCCCCTGCAGGAGCAACTGCGCGGCATGCTGCTTGGCTCGGTTATCATCGTCGTTCTGGGCATTTTTGATGATATTTATGCTCTGCCCGCGGCGCCCAAGTTTCTGATCCAGATTTTTGCCGCCCTTGTCGCGGTATCCATGGGCAACAAAATCACCATTATGTCCAACCCGAACATTTTCAGCGACAACCCCATCTGGGTGCTCGGACCACTGTCCGTCCCCATTTCCGTGATTTGGATCGTTGCCATCACCAATGCCGTCAACCTCATCGACGGACTGGACGGTCTGGCCTGCGGCGTGTCCACCATCAGCTCTCTGACCATGCTGGTCATCGCGCTGTGCGTGGCCGATCCTGACGTAGCTATCCTCATGGCCGCCCTGTCCGGCGCGTGCATTGGTTTTCTGCCCTACAACCTGAACCCAGCCAAAATCTTCATGGGCGATACGGGCGCAACATTCCTTGGATTTGTTATGGCCACAGCATCCATTGATGGTCTGTTTAAATTCTATAACGTGATTTCTTTTGCTGTCCCCTTCCTTATGCTGGGTCTGCCCATCTTCGACACCTGCTCGGCTATTGTCCGCCGGGTCTCCCGCGGGCAGTCGCCCATGACTGCTGACCGCAGCCACATTCATCACAAGCTTATCGATATGGGCTTTTCCCAGAAGCAGGCCGTGGCTGTGCTGTATATCATCAGCGCTATTCTTGGTTTGTCTGCTGTGGTGTTGACCGCCAGCGGCGAGGTGCGCGCCATGATGTTCCTCATGGCCCTGTGTGCTGCCGGTGCCGTGGCCTGGCATCTCTATCTGCACCGTAAAAACAACCACGATCATCCCGCTAACGGAAATGACCCGTTTTTCGGAGAGGAGGACCGTTCCAACAAATGAAACCGATTACAGTAATGACCATCTTCGGCACCCGGCCCGAGGCCATCAAAATGTGCCCTCTGGTTCAGGAACTGGACCGCCGCCCCGGCATCAACAGCCTGTGCTGTGTCACGGCTCAGCACCGTGAAATGCTGGACTCTGTTCTGGATATTTTTGGCCGCAAGCCCGATTTTGATCTGGACATTATGCAGCCCCGCCAGACCCTGTCCACCATCACCTCCAAGACTATTCTGGGCATGGACGATGTGCTGGCCCAGGTGAAGCCTGACCTGATCCTGGTCCATGGCGACACCTCCACCACCTTCGCCGGTGCTCTTGCTGCATTCTATCACCAGATTCCTGTGGGTCACGTGGAAGCCGGCCTGCGCACCTACGACAAGTGGTCCCCCTTCCCGGAAGAGATGAACCGCAAGATGGTTGGCTGCATCGCCGATCTTCACTTCTGTCCCACCGTGGCCAACCGTGACAATCTGGCCCGTGAAAATATCACCGAAGGTGTATTCCTCACTGGAAACACCGTAATTGATGCTTTGCAGACAACTGTTCGCAAGGATTTCCGCTTTACGACAGACATTCTGAATAATCTAGATTATGCCAACCGCAAGGTTATTCTGGTCACCTGCCACCGCCGCGAAAATTACGGCCAGCCCATGACCAATATTATGACTGCTCTGCGCCGTATCGCCGATGCTTTCCCCGAGGTAGAGCTTGTCTATCCTGTCCATCTCTCTCCCGTGGTGCAGGAAGCTGCCCACACCCATCTTGACGGCCACGAGCGCATTCACCTGATTGCTCCCCTGTCCGTGGACGAGATGCACAACCTGATGGCCCGCTGCCATCTGGTTATGACCGACTCCGGTGGTCTGCAGGAAGAAGCGCCCGCACTTGGTAAGCCCGTTCTGGTGCTGCGTCGGGAAACCGAGCGCCCCGAAGCTGTGGCCGCCGGTACCGTTCTGCTGGCCGGTGTGGAAGAAGAGGACATCTTCTCCATGGCCTCCACCCTGCTGTCTGATGCCGCCGCTTATGATAAGATGGCCCATGCAGTCAACCCCTATGGTGACGGGCAGGCCTGCCGCCGCATCGCCGATGCCATCCAACATCACTTTGATCCGTCTTTCCCTGCACCCGAGACCTTTGCCCCCTGACCGCACTTCATTACCTTTTGGAAGGGTGGTGTTCCCTTTGACGCATAACAATCGCACCTGGTTCGCCGTTCTGATTGCCATCCTCCTGGTGGCCGCGGTTTTCGGCAGCTTCGGTTTCAGCCTTCTCTCCGCACAGACCCCAAAAATCACGTTGCCCAATCTTCAACCGGACAGCAGCGCAGGCGATATCTCCATCGCTCCGGACAACCAGGCCGTACGCGTGGAGGTCACGACTCAAACCGTTCAGGCAGTCATCGCATCCCTTGATCGGGCTGCCAGCTATTATCGCCAAATGTCTGTCCAAACCAACTGGCAGGGCGGCTCCGGAACCACCACCATTTACACTTGGGTGGATGATGAGTACACCTTTGTGCGCAGCATCCTCCCCACCGGAACAATACGTTTTTTTCTCAGTGACCGTGACACCGTATATTACTGGTATGGTGGCAGCTCCTCTTGGCGCACCGCCCCGTCAAACAGCCTGTCCGCCGATCTGACGCAGCGCGTCCCCACCTACGAAGACGTGCTTATGCTTGCTCCTGAGGACATTTCCGGTGCCGGCTACAGTACCTATGGCGAGCTTCCCTGTATCTATGTGGAAACCAAATCCAATGAGTTGGGTTATCTGGAACGCTATTGGATCGGTGTCGACAGCGGACTTCTCATCGCCGCCCAAACTATGAAGGGTGACGAGGTGATTTATTCCCTCAATGCCACCTCTCCCATTCAGACTCCCTGCCCTACCGACTCGGTTTTCACTCTGCCAAATGGCACGGTTCTTCACTCGTTCTGATCCTTCTTCCCGTCATCGCCCAGTCCCAGTAAAAGCATCAGCCCCAGTGTGATGACCAGTTCAATATTATCTCCTTCCAAGAACACAAGCAGGATGATGAGCAGCAGCAAAATATCCCCGCTGTCCAATCCCTCCAGATGAAATGACTTCAGAATGCCGGCTATGCCGGCATTCTTGTCCTCTCCACCGAAGTAAACCGACATCGGCACATTATTGACGTTGCGCTTTCCGGTACGCACAGCTGCTTCAGAGCGGGCATGATCAGCATGACTGCCAGCTTTCTGTCCCTGAGTTGAGTTTCCATCATCCACCGTCACCCGGGTATACCCTCCGCTTCCGGGCACATACCGGTTATACAAACCCGCCGCCCCCTCTCTCCCGCATGGTATCAAAGAGCACTCTCACCACTCTGGACAGACGCGCAATTTGAATGGCTCGATCCACTTTGGCGAAGCGTTCCTCCTTTACAAAGGGACGCAGCGCATGTAGCAAAGCGGCATTTTTGTCATCTCCCCGGTTGTACTCCTGCAGCAGCCGCATTCCCATCTGTACCATCCGTGGATCCAGTTCTCCCAATAGGTTGCTCGGATCAGGTGTATCCTGTACATCAATCTGTTCTCCCCGTCCCGCTTCCGGCATGTACTCATCCTTTGCGGCCTGTACGGTCGGTTCCTGCTTCCCCAAAGACTGCGCAAGGGCCATGATCTGCCCCATGGCATCCTGATCGTTCAGGATCGCATTGAGTTTATCCTCAAAACCACCCATGGGGCTCACCTCCCGTTATAGTCCCGATTTGCGCGCCTGTTTTGTAATGCGCTCCACCAATTGTGCCCCCTCTTTTGTACTCATAAGCTGCTGCATCATCCCCATCAGTTCCCCCGGATTTCCGGTTGCTGCAGCCTTTGCCGCATCCTGCACCCCGCCCTGAGCGCCCAACAGTTCCATCATTCGTTTAGTATCTTCAGATTGCAGCAGCTGCTGAATAGCGCCTTTATCCTTCATCTGCTGCGCTTTTTTCCCCAGCTGTTCCACATTCTCGCTGTTCATACAAGTTCCCCCCTGTGTTTCTCATTCAATCCAGTATATGCCGTGTCTCCACGGAGGTGACCTGATGAAGCTGCTTGTTTTTTCCGACTCCCATCGTTCTCTGCGCTCCATGCGTGATGCTGTAGAGCTGGAGGACCCCAACTATGTGATCCATCTCGGCGATTTGGAAGACGATGCCCGTCTGCTGAGCTGTGAATACCCTCAACTTGCCATGACCGGTGTTCCGGGCAACTGTGACGGTTTCGTCTTCTCCCCGCTGCAAAAAGTGGTCACCTATGAGGGTATCCGCATTCTCATGTCTCACGGCCACATCTGGGGCGTCAAGGGCGGATACGGTGCTGCCATAGCCGCCGCCCGAAAATGCGATGCCCACATTGTCCTGTTCGGCCATACCCACGTTCCCTGTTGTGAGCAGGCAGAGGACGGTCTTTGGGTCATGAACCCCGGCAGCATCCGGGACAGCGGCAGCTACGGCATCATCACCATAAGTGACAAAAACGCAGTATGTGAACTGAAAAGAGTATAAAAATATCCGGTGTTCCCCGAGGAACACCGGATATTTTTTACTGTCTGTTTAACATGCCGCCGCGATCCAGCAGCACTGCCGCCGTCACTCCGACTACCGCACCAACGCTTCCCTGTACTAAATTGAACGGGATAGAGGCAACTGCGGCCGCGCCCACGGCCAGAACCGCGCATTCATAAACGAAGTAGCCGCCCACCATGATCAGCTCTGCTGCCACGGCGCCCAAACTCATTCCAACATACTTGCGACCACGTTTCTTCAGCACCCGGAAAATCAGTGCCGCTGCAGCAGCCATGGCAAACTTAATAACAAAGGTAGCAGGAGCGTAGGCCGGCCAGCTCAGCAGGTCGGCAAGCGCACTTCCCACTCCCGCCGCCGCGCCACCCCACAGTGGACCAAGGGCCAGAGCGCTCAGCAGCACACCCACGTCACCAAGATTCACATGCCCGGTAGGGGCAGGGATCTGGATGACCAAAGTCATAATGCACGTCAAGGCCGCAAACAAAGCCGCCCTCACCAGCGTTTTGATCTTCTCATTCATTGAAACCACTTCCGATTTTGGATGGGAAAATTATACTCCCGCCTCCTGCAAATTACAACGTTTTTTTGATTCCTTTTTTCACAAAAAAAGGCGCTGATATCCGTCAGATCTCAGCGCCTTTTTCAGATATTATTCCGGTTTAATGTGTTCGGAGATGTCCACCTGCTCGGCATCACCCCACAGCCGCTCCAGGTCATAGAATTTGCGGGCCTCGTCCGTAAATACGTGGACCACCACATTGGAAAAGTCCAGCAGTACCCAGGTCCCGCCCCGGTGACCCTCCACATGGTGGGCGGGCTCGCCCGCCTCGTCCATCACCTTTTCGCAGGCATCAGACAGAGCCTTGATCTGAGTGGATGAGGTAGCCGAGCAAATCACGAAGTAGTCGGCCAGCGTGGTGAGCTGCCCGGTATGCAGCACTTTGATATCGATTCCCTTTTTGCTATCCAGCGCTTTGGCCAGCAGAATCGCGCTCTCGTAAGAAGTCATCATGTTGTATTTCTTCCTCTCATTTATTGAACTGGTACAGGGGTTGCAGGCAGAACGACCACCGGCTCCTGTGTTGTCTGTGTTGTTTCCTCATCAGTCTTCTCTGGGCCGGGCTCAGTCTCCTCCGGTTGCGGTTCCGGCGTCGGCTCCACCGGCTGCTCCGGTTGGGTTTCCTGAGTCGGAGGCTCCTGGGTACCGCTCTGCTCGGGCTGCGCTTCCGGCGCCTCTACTGCCTCCTGCCCGGACGACTCCGGTACCACCGGCTGCTGGGGTTTGGGCTGCGCCTGCTTGCGGGGTTTTGCAAGCGCACTGTCTGCCAGTGTTCCGCTGGTCAGGGACATGGATCCATCCTTATTCAGCTGCAGAACTTCAAGATCATCTGCAGTAATTTCTTCTTTATATGGATTCAATCCGTTATTAAGAACTGCAAGCAACTCATCCACAACAGGCAGCACATAGGCGGTATTCCGGGTATAGGGTGTATAAGGCATGGTGCAAAAACGAATATCTTCCTGCGCGTTCATGCCGATAGCCTGCTGTCCAAACCATGCCAGATTCCCCACTGTCAGGTCCGTATCCACATTTTCTGTAAAGATACGTGCAAACTCAGAGGCATTCATCAGATGCTTAAACTGCAGGCACTCTTTTGCAACCGCCACAAGGAAGTCCTGCTGGATCTTCATGCGGCCGGCATCGCCAATCTGGAAGTTTCCGTACTTTCCATTATTCTTGCGCCAGCGAATGACCTGCATAGCGTCCTCACCGGACAACTTGCGCTCGCCCTTGTCCTGATGGATGTGCAGATCCTGATAGGGATCGTCGTAGTGCATATCGTAGGGCACATCAAAATTGACTCCCCCGATAGCATCTACCAGTTCGCCCACCGCGTCCCACTCCACCATCACGTAGAAATCCGGAAGGATACCTGTCAGTTTTCCCACATGGACTTTCAGGGCAGTCATGCCATTTTCTGTCTGTGTTGCCTTATCCTTTCCCTTGTAGTAGTTGTAGACAGTATTAAGTTTTTTGTTGTTCCAGCTGACATTTGCCATGGTATCCCGTGGCAGGCTCATGGCATTAATTGTCTTGCCGCTCGTGTCATAAGTCACCAGAATCATGGTGTCGGTATTTCCGCCACCGCCGGTATCCTTACCAACCACGAGGAACGTATAAACGCCGCTGCGTCTCGGCCCTGTGTTCAGCTGTGTTGCGCCTGCAGACACACCCACATCAGCCGGCAACTGAGGAATACTGGGCCGTCGCACAAACGCGCCATAAACCGCCAGTAACAGCACAATCACTGCACAAACCGCAGCCACGACCTGAACCAGTCGATAGCGTCTGCGCTGCCTCTGATCCAGTCCGTTCAGCCAACCGCGGTAGCGCTGCAGCCAACTTCTTTTCTTTTCGTCTGACATTTGCTCCCACCTCAGTCTACACGATCCTGCAGCCAATCACGGGCCGCCTGGGTGTTCCGGTGCACCGGGTTGCCCCGATGCTTCATTTCTTCAATGGTCATATCCATGCCCATGAGCAGAGCCTTGTCAATATCCTCATAGGCCAGTGCACGCAGGGGCCCCACTCCGTCAAAATCTCTGGTAGGCTCTATGTAGTCAGCCAGATAGATGACCTTTTCCAGCATGGACATATCCGCCTTGCCGGTGGTGTGCCAGAAAATCGCCCGGTATACCTGATCATCTTCTCCAAAAATGTGCTTTGCAATACAAGCTCCGGTCTTGGAGTGCAACAGTTTCACTGCCCGCTGCTCCAGTTCATCCAGTTCCACCCCGTATTTCCGGCACAGCTCCAACTGCTCGTCCAGATCCAGATACTTGGTACAGTCATGGAGAATGGCCGCCCGTCGGGCCGTGGTCTCGTCCACACCCCACCGCCTGGCAAGGCGCACAGCTTCCTCTTCCGTACCCTTAATATGGGGAATACGCTTGGCTCGCACCATGGAATAAGAGCAGGCCCGCAGTTCCGGCAGATCCAAATGCTTCAGGTCTGCGTTTACCCCATACAGCCCGTTCATCATAATATAACCGTACACCGCCGGGCACAGGTATTCCTCGCCATGTCCTGCAACTAGCGCCTCCCGCAACCGTGTGGACGAAATATCCACCAGTCCCGGCAGGGTAATGGTAGTCAATCGGGCATTGTACTTGTCCTGCAGGAACTTGCGCTGAGGGGCGAACAGCTCCTCCCCGTCCTGCTCAGTGCGTCCGAACGCACAGATCCCGGCCAGTTCCATAATTTTCTCCGGCTGATACCAGTTGTGCACACTCAGGAACATGTCCGTTCCCATCAGCAGCCACAGCTCCGCCTCCGGGTAGAGGGCCGCCATAGCCATGAGGGTATCAACGGTGTAGCTCTTCCCCTGTCGGCGCAGCTCGATATCAGATACCTGCACCACATCTGGCATGTTCAGGTTATCCGCTATCAGCCGTACCATCTCCAGCCGCTGCTCCGGGGTCGCAGACCCCTCCGGCAGCTGCTTATGCGGGGGCACGGCAGTTGGAATAAAGATAAGCTTATCCAGTCCAAGCACCTGTGCGGCAGTATTTGCCGCCGCCATATGGCCCAGATGGGGCGGATTAAATGTGCCGCCGTAAATTCCGATTTTCAATGGTATCACCTCTCCTGTACCGAGGTCGTGGACGTTACTTCACGTTCTTTTTCTTATCCTGTACCAAGACAATTTTGTCTTTCTTGTCCTTGCGGTGGCTGGGACGGTAAAGCACGAACTTGGTACCAATGACCTGCACCACCTCGCTTCGGGTCAGGGGGGCCAGCTGATCGGCCACCTCACGTGCGGACATGAGGGCATTTTCCAACACTCGGCCCTTGATCAGTTCACGGGCTTCCAGTGCATCGTTGGCCTGCTTGAGCAGGTTATCTCCGATGCCGTCCTTGCCCACGATGAGGATGGTGTCGATACCGTTGGCCAGTCCCCGCAGCTGGGCACGCTGCTTACTTGTTAAATCAGACATAATTCGCTCCTTGTTACTTTTTCAAATATTCTTCCAGCTTGACTTTAAAGGCTTCCAGCGCCCGTCCCCGGTGGGAGATGGCGTTCTTTTCCTCTGCTGACAGCTGGGCAAAGGTCTTTTTCAGATGAGGGATAAAAAACACGGGGTCATAGCCAAAGCCTCCCTCCCCTATTGGAGCAAAGGCGATGGTGCCGGGACATTCTCCCCGGGCGGAGATCACGTCACCATTAGGAAAGCAGCAGGTAATGACGCTGACGAACTTCGCCGTGCGGGGGCCGTTGGCACCGCGCATATTCTCCAACAGCAGTCGGGTGCGGCCCATGTCGTCCAGCCCCTCGCCTCCGTAGCGGGCAGAGTAGACGCCGGGGGCCCCTTGCAGGGCATCCACGCACAAACCGGAATCGTCCGCGATGGTGGGCAGGCCGCTTGCTTCCATTACCGCCTTGGCCTTGAGCATGGAGTTTTCCTCAAAGGTTATCCCCGTCTCCTCCACATCAATATCCACACCGGCCTCAGACTCGGAGCAAACCTCAATGCCAAGCTGATTGAGGATGGTGTTCAGTTCCACCAATTTCTTTTTGTTCTTGCTTGCCAGCACCAGTTTCATGTAAGCATTATCTCCTTTACAGATCAACGCCCAGAATCTCTTTCTGGATAGACTGCAGCTGCTTGATGCCCTTCTCGCACAGACGGACCAACTCCTGCTGCTCGGCCAGAGTGAAGGGACGTTCTTCACCGGTACCCTGAATCTCGATGAGTCTGCCCTGATCGTCCATGACACAGTTCAAATCCACCATGGCGGCGGAGTCCTCTTCATAGCACAGATCCAGCATAGGCTCGTCATCCACGATGCCCGCGGACACGGCGGCCACATAGCCGCTGACGGGGTACTCGGCCAGCTGACCGTTTTCCATCATCTTTTTGAACGCCAGCATCATGGCCACAAAACCGCCGGTAATGGAGGCAGTACGGGTACCGCCGTCCCCCTGCAGCACGTCGCAGTCAATGGTAATATTCCACGCTCCCAGCTTCTTCATGTCAACCACGGAGCGCAGAGCGCGGCCGATGAGCCGCTGGATCTCCGCGCTGCGGCCGTTCAGCTTCAGCTTGGAAATGTCGCGGCGGGAGCGCTCCCGATTGGCCCGTGGCAACATGGAGTATTCGGCGGTGACCCAGCCCTCCCCCTCAGGAACGTGGCGAGGAGGCTTGTCCTCCACGCTGGCGGTACACAGCACATGTGTGTTGCCGCAGCGAATGAGGCAGGAGCCTTCAGCAAACTTATTGATGTGGGGCACGATTTCAATAGGACGCAGAGCGTCGTTGGTTCTTCCGTCAATTCGGGACATGGTTAAACTTCCTCTCTTATATCTGTTTGCAGGGATGATAAACCTCCCCGCAAGTAGGACATTTATATTCTACGTTCTGTCTTTTGTGCCCGTACCGAGACACCAGAACATCCTTTTCACAATTGGGACAAACAACATTCTGCCCTTTCACAAGCAAAATTGCCTGTTCCTGTGTTAATTTTGTGTTGGTTGCCATAAAACACTCAGATCAACGCCTGCGCAAACTCCAAGGCATCAAAGGGCTGCAGATCATCGATCCCCTCGCCCACGCCGGCGTACTTCACGGGCACACCCAGTTCCTGAGCGATGGCGATGGCGATGCCGCCCTTGGCGGTGCCGTCCAGCTTGGTGAGCACGATGCCGGTGATACCGGCAGCTTCCTTGAACTGTTTGGCCTGAATGAGGCCGTTCTGGCCGGTGGTGGCGTCCAGCACCAGCAACGTCTCCCGGGCGCAGCCGGGCAGTTCACGGTCGATGACACGGCTGATCTTGTTTAGCTCGTTCATCAGGTTCTGCTTGTTGTGCAGACGGCCGGCGGTATCTATAAGCACCACGTCAGCCTTACGAGCCTTGGCGGCGGAAACCGCATCAAAGACCACGGCAGCGGGGTCTGCACCCTCATGCTGCTTGATGATCTCCAGATTGGAGCGCTCGGCCCAGATGGTCAGCTGGTCGGCAGCGGCGGCACGGAAGGTGTCTGCAGCGCACAGCAACACCTTTTTCCCCTTCCCTTTCAGCTGATGGCCGATTTTACCGATGGTGGTGGTCTTGCCAACGCCGTTCACACCGATGAACAAGACCACGCTAGGTGCTGTGGACAGGTTCAGTGTCCCCTCTCCCACAGTGAGCATATCCGCAAGGATGCGGCACATACAGGCACGGGCCTCCTCCACCGTCTTGATGCGCTCCTCCTTCACCCGGCGGCGCAGTTCCTCCACCGCCTTAAGCGTGGTATCCATGCCCATATCGGACAGAATGAGTGACTCCTCCAGTTCATCGTAGAAGTCATCGTCCAGTTCCGAGCCAAAGTTGGCAAAAATGTTTATTTTTTTCAGCTTATCAAAAAAGCCCATAAGACAGTTCCTTTCTTACCACTTGGGGTTCTGCGCTCCGCAACGAGGGCATTTGGGGTCGTCCAACTCATGTTGGATGCCACAGGTGGGGCAGGTGGTTTTGGCAATTCCGCCCCGTTCCTCTTCCTCCTGCCCCTCGTAATAGTCTCCCTGGAACAGTTCCAGTTTGCCGCATTCCGGGCAGGTGAAGATGGCCACATCCAGCGCCCCGGCCAACAGGTTTCCCCAGTCGCCTATGACCCAACCGGTCTTGCCCAGCTGCACGTTTTCCCGCTTAACAAATTTCATCGGCACATCACAGCGCAGACACTTGAGTTTATGCACCCAAAGCCCCCCTTTATCTCAGCTTCAGTTCCTTCTCCACATCATTCAGGTTGATGGTCAGCATTCTGGAGACGCCTTGTTCCTGCATAGTCACGCCGTACAGCACGTCGGCCTCCTCCATAGTGCCGCGGCGGTGGGTGATAACAATAAACTGAGTCTTCTCAGACATGGTGCGCATGTAATCGGCAAAGCGGACCACGTTGTTGTCATCCAGAGCCGCCTCGATCTCGTCCATAACAACGAAGGGCGTGGGACGGACCTTAAGGATGGCAAAGTACAGGGCAATGGCCACGAAGGCTTTCTCGCCGCCGGACAGCAGGGTGATGATCTTCAGCGCCTTGCCGGGAGGCTGTACCTTGATCTCGATGCCGCAGTTCAGGATATCCTCGGGATCTTCCAGTTCCAGCGTGGCCTTGCCACCCCGGAACAGCTCGTGGAAGGTCTGACCGAAGGCCTCGTTGATGACCTTGAACTCCCGGGCAAAGATGGTCTTCATCTCCCCGGTGATGTTGCCGATGATGGTCTCAAGCTCACCCTTGGCACGCTCCACGTCATCACGCTGGCCGGTCAAGTATGTATAGCGCTCGTTGACACGCTGATACTCCTCGATGGCATCCAGATTGATGTTGCCCAATGCAGAAATGGAGCGTTTGAGCTCGGCGATGCGGCGGGTGGCCTTGGGCACGGACTCGATCTCCACGCGCTGAGCCTTGGCCGCCTCGTGGGACAGTTCATACTGATCCCACAGCTTGTCCAGAATCTGCTTTTCCTCCATGGCGGCAGAGGACCGCTTGTGATCCAGTACGGCAACTTCCTGCTGCATGTTCATCAGGTCGCTGGTCTTGTCACGGCTGGCCTTTTCCGTACGGTTGCGCTCGGCCTCCAAGGCCAGTTTTTCCTCATTCAGGCGGCGAATGACGGCATTTTCACCCTCATTCTCCGTGCGCAGGCTCTTGAGTGCCGCTTCTTTTTCGTTGATCTGCCGGACATACTCCTCGTTCCTGCGTTTATAGTCGGCCATAAGCGCCTGGCTCTGGTCACGGTCCCCAGCGATATCCCGACGCAGACTCTCCAGTTCTGTCAGACTGGCGGAATTAGCCTCCCGCTCGGCCTGCAGGGCTGCCTGTGCCGCAGACAGCTCAGCCAGCTGCGCAGCAATGGCGGCAGAACGTTCCTGTACCTCGTTCTGACCGGTCAGCTTGCCCTGGGTCTCACTTTCAAGTGCGGCAGCGGCACCTTCCAGTTCCTGAATGCGGGAACGGGCGGCAGCGGTATCCTTTTCAATTTGAGCGGAGCGGATTTTCAGCAGCTCCAGTTCGCCCTCCTGTGCCTCGTGCTGGCGCTCCACATCACGGACTACGCTGTCGCAGTGGTCGCACTGGGCCTGCGCCTTTAGCAGCTCATCCTCCCACTGGCGCAGCTGGCTCTGGGCCGTCTCCATCTCGTAGGCGGCGGCGGTTGCTTCCCGCTCCGCTTCCTCCAGCGCCTTAGCGGCAGCTGTAAGCTGCTCGGACAGCTGGGCACTCTGCTCGTTCAGCCGTTCCAGCTCGTTGGCACGGCTGAGGATTCCGGCGCTGCGGCTGGCAGAACCACCGGTCATAGAGCCACCGGGGTTAAGCTGCTGACCATCCAACGTGACGATGCGCAGCTTGTAATTATACTTGCGGGCACAGGCGATGGCGCTGTCCAGATCCTCCATGACCACCACACGGCCAAGCAGGTTGGAAAACACGTTGGCATAGGTCTTGTCAAAGGTGATGAGCTGGTCTCCGATACCCACGAAGCCCTTTTCCTTTTGCACCTGTGCGGCCTCACGCAAGTCACTGGGACGAATGGCGTTCAGGGGCAGGATGGTGGCACGGCCGGCATCTCTTCGCTTGAGGTAGTTAATAACCGCCTTACCGTCCTCCTCCCGGTCCACCACAAGATTCTGCATGGCAGAGCCGAGAGCGGTCTCAATGGCTACGGTATACTTGTCCGGCACCTTTACAAGGCCGGCCACCGGGCCGTGGATATTCTTCAGTGTGCCCCGCTCGGCCTCGGTCATAACCACCTTGACCGCCTTGGAAAAGCCCTCGTGCATCTTCTCCATCTCGGTGAGCATTTTGACACGGGAGGCAAGGGAGTTTTCCTCCATCTGCAGCTTCACATGCTTGTCCCGGGCCTGCTCCGCCTTCTGGCGGCGGGTATTCAGACGCAGGGAGTATCCGTTAATAATGTTTTGGACTGCATCCCGTTCCTCCTCCGCTTTGGAGCGCTCGGTACGGGCCTTCTTGCGGTCAGCCCGTGCTTCTTCAATGCGCTCATCCATAGCACGCATTTCCTGCCGCACGGTCTCGTCCCGGTCCAGCACCTCCTGCGCCGCGGCGGCAAGGGCAGACAGCAGAGCCTTGGCATCGGCGGCACTGGCGCTCTCCATGGCCTGACGCTGACGCAGCTGCTCCAGCTCCTGTGCCAGAGTGCCCGCGGATTTTGCGGCTTCTTCGGCTGCACGGCGCTTTTCCGCCAGTTCGGTCTCCAGACCGGCAAGTTCCGTTTCGATCTCGTCCAGACGTGCCTTGCGCTGTTCGATCTGGGATACCAGACCACCCTCGCGGCCTTCCTGCTGGGCAAGCTCGTCCCGAATACGCTGGGCGTTATCCTGATTGTGGACGATGTTGTTGTTCAGAACGGCGATGGCACTCTCCAGTTCTGCCACACCGGTCTCACGCTCCCGGATCCGGGCGCGCAGAGACTCCATCTCCACATCCTTGTCATGCATGCGGGTGGAGAAATCTTCCAGGGCGGCATAAAGCTGCTCCTGTTCCTTTTCCAGCTGCTCCTTACGGCGCACCGCTTCCTCATAGTCGGCAGACAGCTTTATGCCGTTGGCGCGGATACGCTCCAGCTGATCAAGCCACACAGAGATCTCCAGCCCTCGCAGTTCATCACGCAGGACCAGAAACTTTTTGGCCTTTTCACTCTGCTGGCGCAGGGGTTCCACCTGCAACTCCAGTTCGGATATCTTGTCGTTGATACGCACCAGATTCTCGTCCGTGTGGGCCAGCTTTCGCTCGGCCTCCTCCTTGCGGTGACGGTAACGGGAGATGCCTGCCGCCTCCTCAAAGATCTCACGACGGTCTGCGGACTTGACGGAGAGGATCTCGTCGATCTTGCCCTGACCGATGATGGAGTAGCCCTCCCGGCCCAGACCGGTGTCCATAAACAGCTCATTCACGTCCTTCAGACGGACGGAACGGCGGTTGATATAGTACATACTCTCCCCGGAGCGGTAGTAGCGACGGGTGACCATGATCTCGCTCTCTTCCATATCAAAGATATGGCTGGAGTTGTCCAGAATCAGGGACACTTCGGCATAGTTGGTCTGCTTGCGCTTGGCCGTACCGCCAAAAATAACGTCTTCCATCTTGCCGCCGCGCAGGGCGCGGGTGGACTGCTCGCCCATGACCCAACGGATGGCATCGGAAATGTTCGACTTACCCGAGCCGTTGGGGCCCACGATGGCAGTAATATCCTCACCAAAGGTGAGGACTGTTTTGTCCGGGAAGGACTTAAATCCTTCAATTTCCAGCGCTTTTAAGTACAAAAAAGACACCTCTCCTCACTTGGGGAATGTGTGTTGCTCCATATGACAAAAAGGCATATAACACGCCCACAATATCAGATAGTACATTATAACAAAAGAAGTGCTCTTTTGCAATCGTTTTCACCCCTGCAAACAAAGAAAAAACCGTCCTGCAAACGAGGCAGGACGGTCTTGCTTATATTCTCTTTCGCAGGAAAGAAAACTTGGTCTCAGAACAGACCACGGCGACGAAAATACACACAAAGCCCAGCGCCATGAGACCGGTCACCCTGTCCCCGTAACAAATCACGGAGAACAGCACTCCGAACACCGATTCCAGAGACAGAATCACAGAGGCAGAGGCGGGATCGGACCAGATTTGGCCCACATTCTGAAACAGCAGTGCCGCCGTCGTGGCCATGACGCACAGGTATGCAAGGGGCAGAAACACCGCCGGGTCAGCTATCTCCCGCAGGGGCATTGTCTCAAGGGCAATGCTTCCGATCCACGCGTATACTGCGGCAAAGGCAAACTGGAAGACGGTGAGCAGGTAAATATCCTTCCCCTGAGAGGTCTTTTCCACCGCGATAATGTGGGCGGCGTAGAAGCAGGCGGCGATCAGGGTGAGTATGTCACCCATATTCACAGACAGGTCGCCGTTCAGCGAAACAAGTCCCACACCGGTCACGCACAGCAGGGCCGCGCCGATGTTGTACCGGTCCGGCCTCTTGCCCATGACTGCCCAGTAAAAGAAGGGAACCATGACGCAATAGACCGCCGTGAGAAATGCATTTTTAGACGGTGTCGTCCGCTCCAGCCCAAAGGTTTGAATCAGATAGGCCAGAAACAGAAATGCACCGATGATCGCCCCCCGCCAGAGGTAGTCCGGGGTAAAATCCTTCCATCGGTTCCAGCATATCAGTCCAAGCAAAAGCGCACCGGCGGTAAAACGGACAGCCAGCAGAGAAAAGACCGGCATAACGTCCAGCGCGTTCTTCATAATGAAGAACGACGTACCCCAAATGATAGCCGCCCCAAACAGCATGGGCTTGGCCAGTTTTCGCATAATATCAGGTCGCATTGCGTTACACTCCAAGGTTTACAAAGATGCTTTGCTCATGATAAGATAGCCTTACTGCACGTCCTCTCCAGACTGTGCGTTTTCGGGCAGTACCATCAGTACCGCCGCCAAAACAGCCAGTCCGCCAAGGCACCACCAGGTCAGCCACACGCCATCCATCAGGGCATCCACGCCCCACAGCACACCTGCACAAGCGGCAGCCATGAGCACCAACCGTGCCCCCTTGGCCGCGGCATCCTTGAGCACCTTGCTCACCAGTCTGCCGATGATCCGGTCCAGAACGGTGGCGGCGATGCAAAGGATAACAAGGTACAGGAACGCCCACCAGATAGACGTAAAGTGCATGCCAAGTAAATGATCCATTGTTTTCATCCTCCGAATGATATTTTTCTGAAATAAGGTGTGCTCACATGGAAAAACTGCGCCGGGAATTTTATAACCGTGACACCGTTCAGGTGGCCCGCGATCTGTTGGGTCGGGATATCGTGCGCGTTTTGTCCGATGGCACACAGCTCGTTTGCCGCATCACGGAAACAGAGGCTTACGTGGGTGCCATAGACAAGGCGTGCCATGCCTATAACTACCGCCGCACTCCCCGCACCGAAACACTGTTTGCCCAGCCGGGAACGGCGTATATTTACCTCATATACGGCATGTATCACTGCCTCAATTTCGTCACTGAGCCCGAGGGCGAGCCCTGCGCCGTGCTCATCCGTGGTGCAGTCCCTGTCAAAAACGGTGATATTATAGCAGAAAACCGCTTTGGCCGCAAGTGCGAAGATATGACTGCCTATCAGCGCAGACATTTCCTGAACGGTCCGGGCAAGTTGTGTCTCGGTCTTGGCCTGACCCGAGCACAAAACGGGCTTGACCTGCTTGGGGACGAGCTGTTCCTCTCCCACGGAAATCCGCCTCTTTCGGAACAGATCCGGGTGGGAACACGTATCGGCATTGACTACGCTCAGGAGGCCGTGGACTTTCCGTGGCGCTTCTGGCTGGAGGAATAAGTATGTACTTTTTTGATCTGGACGGCACCCTGCTGGACTCCAATGGAGTCTGGCTGGATATCGATATAGAGTTTCTTGGCCGGCAGGGTATCCGTCCGGTACCGGAAGACTACACGGAGTTTGTCACCCACAACAGCTTCGGCGCCTCGGCAGTGTACACCAAAGAGCGCTTTGGCCTGTCCTTGTCCACACAGGAGATCGTGACATCCTGGCAGGATCTGGCCCGTGACCACTATGCCAATCATCTCCCCCTGAAGCCGGGTGCAAAGGAATTACTGGATGCCCTGCACCAGAAAGGAGAAAAAATCTCCATTGTTACCTCCTGCATGCCCCATCTGTGCGCCGCGGCACTGAAGCGTCATGATGTCCAGGATTTGTTTCATGCCATCCACTATTCCCACCTGATCGACATCGAAAAATCTGACCCGGAACTGTTTCGGACCGTAGCGCGGCTGGAAGGACTCGACCCGGCTCAGTGCATTCTGTTTGACGATTCCCCCGACTATCTTGCCGCCGCAAAGCAGGCCGGTTGGCAGATCTGTGGCGTCCGTGACAGCCTGTTTGACTACCGTGCTCAGGAGATAAAATCCATCTGCGGCTCAGATCGATACCTTCCAAACCTGTCAAGCTATATCACTTTCCTATAGCTGATAAAAAATGCGTCTGACATTCAGTCAGACGCATTTTTTATCAGACAGATATTCCCAGCCACACGCCAATATCTGGGGTGACAGCACCAACAGTGCCCCCAGATTCGGCAGAGCCATCAGGGCGGTAAACAGATCAACAGTTTGCCACACAAAGCCCACTTCTCCAACACTGCCTATCACTGCCATCAGCAAAAATGCCGCCTGCCAAACAAACCGTATCTTCTTCCCTTTCACCAACCATTCCAAAGCCGTCTGCCCATAGTAACTCCACCCCAGCAGGGAGGAAAACGCAAACAGTACAAGGCAAACAGCAACCACACACTCCCCTGCCTTTCCCATCACCACAGCAAAGGATGCCGCCGCCAATGGTACCCCCGGTTCGATCCATCCTGTCGGGTCATTCAGCGCCCGGGCAGGGTCGTAAATTCCGGCGCTGAGAATGACCAGTGCCGTCACAGTACAGATGAGAACAGTGGCAACAAAGACCTCAACAATCCCCCACAAACCCTGTTCTCCGGGGTGCTTTACATCCGCCTTTGCATGGACAAGAGCGGATGAACCAACCCCGGCCTCATTGGTAAATACACCCCGAGCAACCCCGTAGCGCAGGGCCGTTGCAAGGGTATAGCCACCCATGCCCCCCACTGCCGCCCGGGGCATCAGGGCGCTTGTGATGATGAGCTTCAGCGCGCCGGGCAGATACATCCGGCGCACCCACAGCACCAGTGCGCCGCTTCCCAGAAACAACAGGGCCATCACCGGCACCAGAAGCTCACTGAATCGGGCAATCCGTCCGATGCCTCCCGACAGCACAACTCCTGCCAACGCGGCAGTCGCGATGCCCACCGCCAACTTATTCCATCCAAACATCATATTCAGTGCCTGTGCGATGGAATTGGACTGAACCAGATCTCCTCCAGCCAGCGCTCCACCAACACAGGCCACTGCGAACCACCCTGCCAGAAAATGGCTGTACAATCCATCCCGCAAATAATACATCGGACCGCCGGTAAATGTTCCGTCCGGATTCCTTTTTCGGTATTTTATGGTCAGAATTTTCTCTGCCCAACCTACCATCATCCCCAGAAAAGCGGATATCCACATCCAGAACACCGCCCCCGGGCCACCGAACCAGATAGCAGTGGCCACCCCGGAGATGCTCCCAGTTCCAATGGTGGATGCAAGGGCTGTAGCCAATGCCTGAAAGCGGGTGATCCCCGTACTATTCCCCTGCCCCGGTTTCAGCAGTTGTCCCAGTGTGTTCCCCAGCCACGTCCGTACTCCGAACAGCTGAAAAAATCCGGTGCGTACGGAATAGTAAAGACCAGTAATCAAAAACAATCCCAACAGCCACGGATTCCAGATAAAATCACTCACACTTTCTACAAACGCCACATCCACGCCCCCTTATTCAAGGGATATGTGGACGGGCCGAAAAAAATCACCCTATGGCAAAGACAGGAATCCCCTCCGCACCGGGCGCCAATGCATACAAGGGAAAGAACAACTGTATCCCATCTGCTGTCAGGTAAAAATTTTCCCGGTCAAATTCCCGTTTTAACCGCTTTACACAGTCTTCGTCCAGAAGTGATTCCCCACTGTTAAGACGCTCCCCCATCTGCTTCTCCACCTGTTGTATCAGCCGTTTTTTCCAGTGCCGCTCTTTGACAAAAAAGGATGCCAGCGTCCGGGGTGCTCCGTCGGACAATGACCATGTGTCGCCTCTGCGCAGAATCTGTGTCTGGTCGTAACCCCGACACTCCCGCCCCTCCTGCCACAGACTGAGCAGTCCGTTCTCCTGCAGGGTGATCTGCGTTTCCAGTTCCGCCTTCCACACCCGAAAGGGTCGTCCCTGTGCCCTGCGGTCCGCCAGATCCAGACAGGCCATGCAAAACAGTTCCCGCTCCCACCGTCTGCGCCAAATCTCTGCGGCATGGATGTAGTATCGATTGATTGCCCCGATCCCCTTCCATGTGCCTGTAAGCTCCGGCCATGTTAGTACGCAGTGCAGCACACACTCCCCCTCCAGCGCCATCTCCCACTCCTGCCGTTTTAATTCCACCGTCAGTTCCGGCTCCTTGCGTGCTTTTTTCATAGACCGCCCCCCTTTTCTTCAGCCTATGCCGTCAAAATTGGGTGGTGCTGAAATCGCCCCTTTACTTTCACAAGCTACTGTGATAAAATACTACTGCTTGCAAATTCCTGTAAAGAAAGGAAGTTGTCCTTATGAAACAGCCCACCCGTGAACAGGACGATACCTTGTATCAGGCCATCCTCGCCCTGAAGGATCTGGACGAATGCCGACGGTTTTTTCAGGATCTGTGCACTGTGTCCGAGCTGCGTGCCATGGAGCAGCGCATGGAGGTCGCCCTGCTGCTGGACGAGGGTCTGATTTATAACGATATTTTGGAGCGCACCGGAGCCTCCAGCGCCACCATCAGCCGGGTCAACCGTGCTCTGATGTATGGCGCAGATGGCTATCAGACAGTCATTCCCCGTCTGAAGGAGCAGGAGAAATGAGCAGCTACGACTTTCTGGCCAGCTGCTACGATGAGCTGACCTACGATGTGGACTACTCCGCTTGGGCAGACTACATCGAAGCTCATTTTCAAAAGCGCGGACTGCCGGGTAAGACTGTGCTGGATCTGGCCTGCGGCACAGGTTCTCTGACAAAGGAACTGGCTCTGCGCGGTTACGAGATGATCGGCGTTGATTTGTCCGGCGATATGCTGGCCGAGGCTGCGGAAAAAAACCGTAATTTGGACGCCATTCCCCCTATCTTTCTGTGCCAGAGCATGGACAAGCTGGATCTGTACGGCACCATCGACGCCTGTGTGTGCTGTCTGGACAGCGTAAACTATGTGACCAACCCCAAAAAGCTGCAAAAAGCCTTTGAGAGGGTGCATCTCTTCCTTATGCCCGGCGGTGTGTTCCTCTTTGACATCAACACCCCGGAAAAACTCACCGGACTTGACGGACAGATCTTTCTGGACGAGACGGAGGATACCTACTGCGTGTGGCGGGCAGAATATTCCAAGCGCAGACGGGTATGCTCCTACTTTATGGACATCTTCCGTCTGGACGAAGAAGCCGGCTTGTGGGACCGGGGCGAGGAACTGCACGAGGAATACGCCTACACCCCTCAGGAGCTGGAAGAATACCTGCGCCGGGCCGGATTCAAGGATATTCGGCAATACGGCAATCTGAAAATGCGCAAGCCCATTCCCGGCGAGGACCGCATTTTCTTTGTGGCAAGAAAGGATAAATAACCATGCGTGACGAGATCGTAAGAGCAATTACCGGTGACGGCCTCATTCAGGCCGCCGCCGTCACCGGACGCGGCATTGTGGAGCGCGCCCGCAACATCCATACCACTACTCCTGTGGCTACTGCCGCGCTGGGCCGTACCCTTATGGGTGCTTCCCTCATGGGTGACGCTCTGAAGGCTGAGGAAGGCTCCCTCACCCTGCAGATCAAGGGCGGCGGCCCCATTGGAACGGTGCTCGCTGTCTCCGACAACCACGGAAATGTACGCGGATACGTCACCGAGCCCCATCTGGAGCTGATGGAAATTGAGCCCGGCAAGCTGGACGTGGGCAAGGCCGTGGGCGAAACAGGTACCCTGACCGTCATCAAAGACTTGAATATGAAAGAGCCCTATGTGGGCAGCATAGGCATGTTCACCGGCGAGATTGCCGACGATCTGGCTATGTATTTTGTGGAGAGCGAGCAGATCCCCACCGCCTGCGCTCTGGGCGTGTTGGTAGATACCGACCAGTCGGTGGCCGCCGCAGGCGGCTACCTCATTCAGCTGCTCCCCGGTGCCGACCTTGACATGATCGAAAAAATCGAAGCCGGTGTGCGCAGAGTCGGCTCTGTGTCCAAGGCTCTGATGGGCGGTCTGGATGCGGCAGGCCTGCTGCGGGAGGTGCTGTCCGATTTCAAACTTGAGATTCTGGACACCCACCCGGTGGAATACCGCTGCTACTGCTCCCGGGATCGCGTGGAGCGCGCCCTGATCAGCATGGGCCGTGAAGAGATGGAAGAGATGATCGAGGAGCAGGGTCAGGCAGATTTGACATGCCAGTTCTGCGACAATGTATATCACTTTACAAAAGATGAATTACAAGATATTCTGATAAATATGTGACGAAAAGGGAGCAGTTCAAATTGAACTGCTCCCTTTGCTGTTATCCCTTATTGAAACGCCAGAATATCATTTGCCACCGGGGCATAAAACATTTTTGCCACCTGTTTGGGATCCCCGGTCTGCCCCAGGATCCACATTAGTTTGGCGGTCACTGCCTCAGTGGTCATATCATAGGCCTCCAGCACGGGCAGGTCACGCTTGACAGCCGCACCCACATGGTAGACGGACAGGTCACTGCCCTCGTTCTCCACCTGCGTAGTCATGACTACCGTCTTGCCCGCATCCAAACCGGCCTTTACCGTTTCGTAATAGTCACCAACCTCATAGGCGGGCAGACCGCCCACGCCGAAACTCTCGATAATCAATGCGTCGTTGTTCTCCAACAGCCACGCCGCTGCTCCGCAGTCAAGTCCGGGGATCAGCTTGAGCAGGGCTACATGGTGGTTCAGCCGGTCATAAAACACCGGTTCTTCCTCATGCTCCGGTGCAATATAGCGGATCAGCCGCCCGTCCTGCACCATGGCAAGCAAAGGATAATTGATGCTGGAAAAGGCCTCGAAGCTTTTGCTGCGTGTCTTTCTGGCTCGGGTACCTAAAATCACCTTGCCGTTGAAGACCAGCATCACTCCCGCCATATCCGAGGCAGCTACGGTAAATGCATCACGCAAATTCTGCTTGCTGTCCGTGGTCTCAAATCCAATAGGCTTCTGCGCCCCGGTAAAAACAATTGGCTTAGGGCTGCCCTGTACCAGATAACTCAGAGCGGCTGCCGTATAGGCCATGGTGTCCGTACCGTGGCAGATAACAAAGCCGTCGTAGTCCCTGTAGCGCTCCCGGACGGCCCGGGCAATCTGTACCCAGTGCCCCGGCATGATGTTCGTACTGTCCAGACTGAACAACTGTATGCAGTCCACCCGGCAAATGTCAGAGATGTCCGGGATATAGCGCAGCAGCTGGTCGCTGGTCAGTTCGGGAACAAGGCCGTTCTCCCCCAGTTCCGACGCAATCGTGCCCCCTGTTCCGATCATCAGGATCTTCCGCTTGTTCATAGACACTCCTTACCCCAGCGAGATGTCACGGGTGGCGTAGGCATTCAGATCCTGTCCCGCGGTGTGGCCCGCCAGATACTCGTAATAGCCCTGACAGCCGATCATGGCGGCGTTATCGCCGCAATACTTCAGCTCCGGCATATAAAGGCGTACATTCTCGTCGGTGCAGGCCCGTTCAAGATCTGCCCGGATGCGGCTGTTGGCGGCCACGCCGCCGGCGATGGCCAGCTTACCGTAACCCGTCATCCGCACTGCGGCCATGGCACGGGGGACAAGGCTGTCGCTGATTGCCTGTCCAAAACTGGCGGCAAAATCGGGCAGATCCAACTCCTCACCCTTCTGCTGAGCGTTGTGCAGCAAATTTAATGCCGCCGTTTTCAGGCCGGAAAAGGACATATCAAGCTCCGAGCCCTGCACATGAGCACGAGGTAGCTCGTACCGGGTGGGGTCACCGTTTTTTCCCAAACGGTCCATGGGGGCGCCACCGGGGTAACCGATGTTGAGTACGCGTCCCACCTTGTCAAAGCACTCCCCCGCCGCATCGTCCCGGGTGCCACCCAGCACGGACATCTCCGTATAGCTTTTTACATCCACGATGATCGTATTTCCGCCCGACACGCACAGGCAGACAAAGGGCGGCTCCAAATCGGCGTGGGTGATGTAGTTGGCCGCGATGTGTCCCCGGGTGTGGTGTACAGGGATCAGGGGCACTCCCATTCCGTAGGCGGCCGCTTTGGCGAAGTTCACCCCAACCAGCACCGCACCGATGAGACCGGGTGCGTAGGTCACCGCCACCGCGTCAATGTCTTTTTTTGTCAGCCCAACCTGCTCCAGCGCCTGTTGGGTCAGACCGGTGATGGCCTCCACATGCTTACGGGAGGCGATCTCCGGTACTACGCCGCCGTAA
>SVLE01000050.1 GCA_015068065.1 Oscillospiraceae bacterium
ACGAAATTAATCGTAAAATCTGCCCTTGATATCTGTTGAATTTAGTTCAAGTCCTCCCCAAAGGTCGTTTTTGGGAAATGATATCTTTTGAATTCCACCTTGAAAAAAGGCACGAAAAAACCCAGAAACCGTTGTGGTTTCTGGGTTTTCCGAACCGATATCTTTTTCGGTTCGCAATGTTGGTTGCGGAGGCAGGACTTGAACCTGCGACCTCCGGGTTATGAGCCCGACGAGCTGCCAGCTGCTCTACTCCGCGATATGGTGCCGGAGACCGGGGTCGAACCGGCACGGGATCACTCCCACGGGATTTTAAGTCCCGGGCGTCTGCCAATTCCGCCACTCCGGCATGGGTGGCTCCGGTTACTCCTGCTCAAAAGAGCTTAATTATAATATCACGCTCTCGTGGCCTTGTCAACCCCTGAAAGCAAGAAAGTGTTCGAGTCGGCTCGACGAATAAAGACACAGGAACGATGAGGGCTGTAGGAATGAAAAATCGGTGGGTGCATATACTGGTCTATAAGCGCCTGTTTACCGGGTAAGGAGGACAAAGAAATGTGTGATACAAAGCAGACAAAAGAACAGCAGGCCGGGAATCTTTCCGGGGAGCGACGGGATGTGGATGATCTGATTTTCCGGGACGAGAAGGAATGGTTGACCAGCGACCGATAGCGGCTGCCCCGCGGGGCGGTCGCCATTTTATTTCGGGTGGGACAATAAAAATGGGAGCACATTGGGATTTTTCTTTACTTTATGCCTGTTGTTGTATATAATATCATACCGAGAATAATCCGAACAGGAGAGTGCAAAATCTATGCTCCAATTCGACGAGTATAAAGTAAAGCTGAACAACATTGCCCCGGCGCTGGAATCTCTGGCCAAGGCCTTGGATCTGGAGAGCGCGGAGCGGGAACTGGACATGCTTCAGGCAGAGTCCGCCGCCGACGGCTTCTGGGACAATTTGGCCAAGGCTCAGAAGGTGCAGCAGCGCATCAAGGTCCTGCAGGACAAGGTGGATAAGCAGGCCAAACGCAAGGGGCAGTGGGATGACCTGATGGCCCTGTGCGAGATGGGCAACGAGTTTGAGGACGAGTCTCTGGTTCCCGAACTGGAGGAGGGCTTCGCCAAGCTGGAGCAGGATATGGAGAATGCCCGGCTGGAGACGCTGCTCACCGGCGAGTATGACAGCAACAATGTGATTCTGACCATCCATCCCGGTGCCGGTGGTACCGAGGCCCAGGACTGGGCTCAGATGCTCTATCGTATGTACACCCGATGGACGGAGCGCCACGGCTTTACCTACACCATCATGGACTATCAGGAGGCGGACGAGGCCGGCATCAAGTCTGCAACCATTATGATCGAGGGCGAGAATGCCTACGGCTATCTGCGGGGTGAGCATGGCGTACACCGTTTGGTGCGTGTGTCGCCCTATGACGCCAATGCCCGCCGCCAGACCTCATTCGCTTCGGTGGAGGTCATGCCTGACCTGCCCGAGGACGTGGAGATTGATATCCGTCCCGAGGACATCGAGATGCAGGTCTACCGTGCCAGCGGTGCCGGCGGTCAGCACGTAAATAAGACCTCCTCCGCCGTGCGTCTGATCCACAAGCCCACCGGCGTGGTTGTGGCCAGCCAGCAGGAGCGCTCTCAGTTCCAGAACAAGGACAACTGTATGAAGATGCTGCGTGCCAAGCTGGTGGAGCTGCAGATGCAGGAGAAGGCTGAGAAGATTTCCGACCTGAAGGGCGTGCAGCTGAAGATCGAGTGGGGCAGCCAGATCCGCTCTTACGTGTTCATGCCCTATCAGATGGTCAAGGATACCCGCACTGCCTTTGAGACCAGCAATATCAACTCCGTAATGGACGGCGATCTGGATGGTTTTATCAACGCCTATCTGACCGCCGAGGCTACGGGCAACTGGGCCAGCAAGTAAATACAGGTTGAAACAGCCGTTCTTTCGGGAGCGGCTGTTTTCTTTTGGACATACCGGACAGGATGGGCGCATATACTCCAAGCAGTTGAACGATAGGAGCGTGCGGCCCATGGAATACGGACGGATGGAAAATGATATTATCCTGCACGGGCGGCTGGACGCAAGTCCGGGTATTTCTCACTGCAATCACGGAGAGAACTTTTGGAGCTTTCCGTTGACGGTGAGTCGGTTGTCCGGGACAGCGGATCGGCTGAATGTGCTGGTGCCGGAACGGATGCTTGCGGGACAGACCGTTGAATGCGGGGATGAGGTGACAGTGCGGGGGGAGGTGCGCTCCTATAACAACCGCAGCGGGTTGGGCAGCAGACTGGTTATCACGGTGCTGGCCCGGGCTCTGGTGCGGGAAGAGGGGGAAGATGACAACCGACTGACGCTGCGAGGCGTGCTGTGCAAGCCGCCGATTTTTCGCTGTACTCCTTTGGGCAGGAACATCTGCGACATGATGTTGGCGGTGAACCGCAGATACGGGCGGGCGGACTACCTGCCATGTATCGCGTGGGGGACACTGGCCCATCGGTGTGCCGCGCTGAGTGTGGGAGACGGGATCAGACTGGAGGGGCGGCTGCAGAGCCGTACATATACCAAAAATCTGGGAGACATCACACAGGAGCGCACTGCCTTTGAGGTATCTATGATGACTATGTTGGAAGAGTGAAAAAACCGGGACGCTGCGGCGTCCCGGTTTTTTAATTTTGCTGCTGGATCGATTGACCGGTGATGAGGGGAAAGCAGGAAAGGGTATCGACGTTTGGATCGCAGTGGTGCAGATTCACGGCACAGACTTGACGGTTGGTGTAGGTGACATAGTAATAGGTGCCCGCGCTTAAATCGCAGCAGGAGGTATAGACAGAGATAACTTCTTTTCCCTCCTGTGTCCGCACGCTGCCCCGGGGCACCTCTACCGTAGACATGAGATGAAAAAACTGGGTCACGTCGGCCGGCAGGGAAGTGTTGTGGACGGCGAAGGCACAACGCACGAAGCGGGACTGGGAGGACCAGTCTCCGGGCAGACCAATGGCACCCATGCCCCGGCTGACGGAGGAGAGGGGGAGTGTAGAGGAGAACCGGTTCTGCGGTGGGTGGGAGGACAGATGCAGAAAATCGTTCAGTCGGGAGAGTTGGAAGGGGAATGGAGGTTCGTTGGTGAGTACGCCTACAGGATTGGGATAAAGATGAAGCCCATCGGGCAGAGATTCCACAGTGATGGCGCTTTCCCGGTCGGCAACGAGCCAGTGCAGAGGGGTGGCGGGCAGGCGGGGGCTGAAATCGGTCTGGATGATGTTGGTGCGTTCCAAAAGCTGTTCGGCCTGTGCTACGGTGGAGCATTGGCCCAGCACCCAGGGGATCAGCGCAAAAGATGCAATATTGTCCATGCCGTTGCGATGGGGATGGTAGGCGGCGCTGCGGGGGAAGTTCAGGGCGGCCATGGCCAGGCCGTGCCGGTTCATGCCGTCATAAAAAAGAGGGTAGCCATCCTCTACATGGGCCATGCCGAGGATATCATTCCGGGGGCCGGGCATAGGACAGCTGCCCGGAGGGAGGGGGAATTGACCGGGGAGAAAGACAACCTGTTCCTGATAGGAATACTCCAGATCAAGGGTACGTCCGAACAGCCCGT
The DNA here is from genome assembly GCA_015068065.1 of Oscillospiraceae bacterium. GTDB lineage: Bacteria > Bacillota > Clostridia > Oscillospirales > Oscillospiraceae > Lawsonibacter. The sequence continues at coordinate 3,612 of SVLE01000050.1, forward strand.
TGAAACGCAGAGCGGTGCACATGAAACAGCCTCCTTTTGATGATTGACACCGGACGTGGTCGTTGACACCCCAGGGGAAAGGGGGTAAATTCCCCTGGGCATGAATCGGTATACTCAGGAGGTAAACGGATGGAAATTCGGCTCAGCGATCACTTTACCTATACAAGACTGGTGCGGTTTACCATGCCCGGCGTCATTATGATGATTTTTACCTCTGTCTATGGTGTGGTAGATGGAATTTTTGTGTCCGATTTTGTGGGCAAGACGCCCTTTGCCACCGTCAATCTTATTATGCCCTTTTTGATGATGTTTGGTGCACTTGGGTTCATGGTGGGTACGGGTGGCAGCGCACTGGTGTCCAAGACCATGGGATAGGGACGACAGGAGCGGGCCAACGGCCTGGTTTCCTTGCTGATCTGGGGATCTCTTGGTGTAGGCGTGGTGCTGGTACTTGGGATGGCGGTGTTTTACTTTGCGCGGTTCAAGGAAAATATCAATATTGACTTGCAGGCAGGCGACAATTCCGTCGCCTGCTTTTTGTGATATACAAAAAGTGGCGGAAACAGCAAAAACACTTTACCTGACAGAAGAAAAATGATATAATATTCCAACATGCGAAATTTTTGTTTTGTACAAAAGGTTCGAAGCCAGATTGTTTTGCTGCGCATGAACCATAAAAGAAACGGAGGCAACCCAATGAAGAGAAATGTATTCAAAGGACTGCAGACCCTGATCTGCTGTGTTGTCCTGCTTCTGGCCTGCTCCACTGCCGCTTTGGCGGCGGGATCCGGTGCAGTGCTGGAAAACGGCGGCATCATGGCGGTGAGCCAGGAGGGAACGGTCCCCGTTCCCACGCTGACCGTGAGCGGGACGGCGAAGTGGTCGGGCATTCCGACTAACCCGAACAACCGGTTGACCCTGTCAGGCAACACGCTGACAGTCAACTCCCTGCCCAGTGGCTTCGACTATGAGGAGGCACTGGTCACCCTGAGCGTGACCAGCGGTGGGAGCACCAGCGAAGTAGATGTGCGGCTGGTAATCTATAATCCCACCTATCATACGTTTATTCCTGTTCCCAACGCCAGTATGGAAACGGCGAGTAGCGGCAAGCCTCTGAATTGGGCCCTGAGCAATGAAAAGGTGGAGCTTTCCAGTAACACTAACAGTACGTATGTCCGCACCGGTGCCGCCAGCGCGAAGATCGGGACGACCTCTGGCGGTGGTGGTGTTCAGAGCAATTATAGCGGGTGTTCGGTCAAGGAAGGCTACGACTATGTAGCCAGCCTTTGGGTGACAGGTACGGCCGACGCCACCAATCGCCCCCCCACCAGCTACCTGAATCAAGTTGCAAGCACCTGGCTGCAGTTCACGTCCGCCAGCGGGAACCGAATCGGTGAGCAGATGGAGAGCAACCGAATTGAGGCAGGCACGAGAGGCTGGAGCTGTATGGAGGTCCGGTCACGGGCTGGCGTCGGAGCAAAACATGCCCGAATTGTGGGATATGCCATATCGGGCACTAAGGGCACCCTTTACTTTGACGACGCCATGCTGTGGGAGATCACGCCGGCGGGTATCCTGGCCGAGCTGAACGATCTGCTGGCGGGGAGCGGAACTGCCGATGAGATATATAAAAAGCTGACCAACGCGGCTCTGGGCCTCTCCGATCTGGTCGAGGATAACAAGGAAAAGTACCGGAGCGAGCTGGAAGACGAATATACCGACAAGGGAGCTGCACTGACTGCGGGGGAAGTGACTGACGTTGTGGACCTCGTCAACGACGAAGTGCGCCTGGCGGACAAGACGGCGGTGGAAGATACGGCGGCGCTGGTGAACACCACTCAGACCCTGTCCGTACTGGGTGACATCCCTGTGCCTTCGGTGGGCGACCCCTCAGTGGCACGGAAGTGGACGGAGGTGTCCGGGGACGAGGATGGTCACGTCTGGCTGACCATGGATCGGGCTGCGCTGAAAAGCAGACCCCTCAATGGAATCTCCGACACAGTTGAGATGACCCTGACCCTGTCCAAGGGTGAGTTCAGCGAGCATGTGACGGTAACGACCACGATCGAGCCCTATTCCGACACCATGGTTGAACTGGTCAAGGCGGCCAAGGAGATGGATATCAGCAGCTGCCTCAACGGTCAGGTCGCCAACAACATTACCTCCGACCTGAAGGCGCTGCCCACCGACCTGGGCGACGGTATCACCGTCACCTGGCAGGCACTGGACAGCGCCACCGGGCAGACCAGCAGCGCGATGACTGCCGCCGGCAAGGTCACCCGTCCCGCCTATGGCGAGGCTGACGCTGCCGTGCTTCTGCGCGCCACCCTGTCCAAGGGCGGTGAGCGGTACAACCATGATGTGCACCTCATCGTGGCCGCCAAGGGCACCGAAGAGGCCCGCACCGTCTTCGACCCCGATCGCAGCAACCCGGGCTTTGAGGAAAATCTTCCTGCTGATGATACCGCTCCCTTCGGCTGGCTCAAGGGCACCAAGTGGGAGAATGGCTACAAAAATAAGAAGACATCCTACACCAAGGTCGTGACCGATATGGCATATTCCGGCAGGCAGGGTCTGCGCATCACTGCCGGAGCCAAGACGACCGTCAAAAAGGATGGAATGGTAAAGGATGAAGATATCCAGGCCATGGTCATGAACTCTGCCGTGACCACCGCACGGGAGGGCTATACCTACACTCTGGATGTCATGGCCTATACTGAAAGCACCAGCATTGCCCCCGCCGTTATCCTGCGCTTCTGGGGCAACTTTGGCGAGCAGATTGCCAACTATACTGCCAAATATGATGATACCAGCGGAATCGGCGTGTGGAAGAACCTGCATGTGAGCGCTATGGCTCCCGCCGGCACCATCATGATCACTGCGGAGCTGGACGGCGGCACCCAGCCGGGTCTGAGCTGGTTTGATGATGTGCGCCTGCGCGAGTGGCCCATCGTCGCCAACGGTGACTTCGATCTGGATACCACCGGCTGGACTACCGCTGGCACCGTTGTCAACGGCGAGCTGACTCTGGCTGCCGGCCAGACCGCCGTGAGCGCGGTTCGTCCTGCCGATCGCGGCGTGACCTACTTCCTGTCTCTGGATGCTGACGGTGGCAAGGCTGCCCTGCGCTTCGTGGACAAGAACGGCACGAAACTGGAAGAGTACAGCAAGACCATGACGGATGGTCAGAATGCCTTCTTTGCTTACGCTCCCGCCGGCACTGCCGGCGTGCAGGTGGTGCTGACCGGCGCCATGACCACCGACAATGTGAAGGTCACCCGCTCTGCCACCGGTACCGGCGTGACCGACGGCGACTTTGAGATCTCCGCCACCGCCGGCGTGGGCACTCCCTGGGATCTGACCGATGCCGAGATCGCCCCCAACACCGGCAAGACCGGCGCCGGCCTGACTGTGAAGGAAGGCGGCGAGGCCAAGTCCACCGTGTTCCCCGTGGAAGACGGCAAGGGCTATGTGTTCTCTGTGGACGTATTGGGCGAGGGTACCATGACTCTCAACCTGTATAATTTTACCCCCAAACTGACGACCTCCAGAAGCGAAACCTCCACCACCAGCGACAAATGGACCACCCTTACCATCAGCTATGACCAGCTGGAGGAGTGTATCGATGGGACAAACCCTGAACATGCCTATGCACAGCTGGTCCTCAGCGGTGAAGGGGCCGTCTTTGACAACGTAAGAGTATACAGCACCTCCAAGAACGTGTCCAACGCCTCCATGGAAAACACCAAGATCACGCCCTACGGCACCTTCCCCTTCAACTGGTGTGGTTACGGTAAGGTGGCCACCTACGTAGCCAACCAGGAAGGCCAGTCTACAGAGGGTGTCAAGAGCCTGGCGGTTGAACTGTTCGGTTTGGGCCAGGGCGGCGTGCGTTCTTCCATGCTCAGCATCGAGGCCGGCAAGAGCTACGAGGCCACCGTCAACGCCAAGGGTAATGGAGCCAAGCTGTTCATCGAGTTCTGGGATGAGGACTTCAAGTGGTTGGGCAGCGAGTTCGCGACCATCGAGCCCATCGACTCCACCGTCTGGGAGCAATATTCCGTCATCGGCACTGCTCCCTCTAACGCCGCCTACGCCTCCCTGTCTGTGGGCGGCGACGGCAAGGGACTGGTGTATGTGGACGAGGCCACCCTGTATCCCGAGGTCCGCAGCATTGGCAAAAACGTGCAGCTGTTCCTGGATGACTGGCTTATTTACGACAGCCAGAATGTCGACCGCGTCTTCCACGAGGGTGAAAAGATGGATAAGATGGCGGGCCATGGTGCGTATCCGGGCATCCAGTGGGATGAAAAAGAACAGAAATTCAAAATGTGGCATCGTGAGGGAAACAGTCTGAGATACCGCACCTCTGAGGACGGCGGCCTCACCTGGAGTAACGCCACCAAGTGCATAGACACGGCAACGGGCGAGGTAATGACCGTGGGCGGCTATGTGGTCATCGATGATCACGCTACCGACGGCAAGCGCTACAAGGGCATCTTCTGGAACACCGAACAGTCCCGTATCAATGGTAGCTACGACTACTGGAGCTCCCTCGACGGCATCAACTGGACATTTGAGGACCCGGCCGTGCGTGGTCAGGACGTGCACACCCTGTCCTATGACCCCATCAACAAAGAGTTCATTCTCACCTACAAAATCTCTACCAGCACTCCCGCCGGCGGCGAGACTATCCGTACCCACAGCATCGCCACCAGTAGCGATATGGTCAACTGGACCGAGGGCGTGCGTATGTACAGTGTGGGTACGCCCATGGACACCGTGGAGCAAAACATGATCCGTACCGACGGCTATGGCAACGGTGTTTACGCTCTGGGCGACAGCTACGTGTCCCTGAACTGGCGTATGCTGCTGGACGACGCGGATTCCTTCGGCGGCGTGTTGGACAGCAACATGCTCTTCTCCCGCGACCTGACCGAGGACTGGCAGCGCCTGCGCGGTGAGGACGACAAGGCGTTCCTGGCCATCCCCAGAGGTGGCCCGGGCGAGTGGGACAGCGGCCAGATCTATACTGCCAGCGAGCCCATTCAGAAGGGCAACGAGACCTGGTGGTATTACTACGGTGAAGTCAGTGATCACGGTTACGCAAGAGTGCAAAACCCCAACGGTGGCTCGGGATCTTCTTACGTCAAATGGCGCAGGAATGGCTTTGCCAGCCTTGATTTTGGTACAAACGGCACCATGACCACCCAGAAGTTTGTTCTGGACGGCGACGAGGTACGCCTGAACGCCGCTGGCGACCTGACTGTGCAGCTGTTGGACGCCAACGGCGGTGTGATTGCCAACGGCGAGTTCCGCGACGACAGCGTGGATAAAGCGATTTCTTGGGATAAGGACATCGCCGCTTGGCAGGGTGAGATCGTCAGCCTGTGCTTCACCAGCTCCAATGCCAAGCTGTACTCTATCCAGCAGGGTCAGAGCGTTACGGCTACCTTGACCGCGGGCGAGTGCGTCAACGGCAGTGTGACCCTGAAGAATGGAGAAAAGACAATCGAGAGCGGTGCTGAGGTCAAGTCCAATACCACCATTACCGTCGATGCTCGCTCCACCAAGGCCGGCTACGTGGTCAAGAATGTCTATGTGAACGGCAAGGCCATTGATGGCACCACCTTCACCATGCCTGCCGAAGATGTCGAAGTTATCGCCGATTTCTGGCCCGAGGGCAGCATTTGGCACGAGGACTTTGACAGATACGATGAGAACCAGGATGTCTACGTTGCGCCTTTGAATGCGGCGAGCAATGACAGCCTTGAGTGGCATAATTTTGCCA
>SVLE01000010.1 GCA_015068065.1 Oscillospiraceae bacterium
TACAATCACCAGCGCATCCAGTTAAAAACTGGAGTGGCGCCGCTCACGCTGCGCCACTCCGCTTAAAACTCAATATTTTCCTACCAGGGGTCTTTTTTGTGCTGTCCGCACAATCTGGACCTGTTCAAAGGTTGCAGGGGTTTTTTCTGGTGGACGATACAGGACTTGAACCTGTGACCTCCCGCACGTCAAGCGATCCGGAGCCATTAGTTGTGTTGCATTTGCTTTACTTTCAATACCTTTGCTCTATTTAGAGCGGATATAGACGGTGATAAAGCCGGAGCTTCTGTCGTACTTTTGTCGTACACCTTCTCGGACATTTTACAGGATAACTCACTCCATATCAACCAGTATACGCAGGCATTTTTAAGATTTTAAAATCTTTTTATCATTGGTGTACGCAAACGTGCAATTTTCGCTCTATTCCTCTCATTTATAGAGAGTTCTCTCAAAACAAAAGGAGGAAAAACAATGAGCAAAGAAGCAACCGGGCAAATGGGTGCTATCATCGGCAGCGACGCGTATTGGTCCAAAGTCAACAGCAACACCCTGTTTGGCAGTCTGATGGCTTCCCGAACAGACTATCAGGCCACAATAGGGCAGCTTGGCACGAAAGCCGCCGCTGCCATCGAGGAAGTTTACGAGGATTTATCCAATCTTGGTGCCAAGATCCGCTATCTGCCGTCATCAGACAGAAACGCCCTTGCAAAACAGGTGGAGGGACTGTATGATATTTGTAAGATGAGCGGTGTGTCTGTATGGCACAACAACGAATGTGTCCACGGCCTGAACCTGAGTATCATGTCCCCGTGGACCAGTTCGTTCCGGGATGAGCGGGGTATCGAGAAAGCTATCGAGTTCATTGAGCGCTCCCGCTTTTCGGGCGATGCGGGCATGAAGCTGCTGCAGGAGGCAGCCAGATGGAGCATCTCCTTTGCAGCTGGTGGTGACCGGGAAAAGCAGGAGTTTCTGGAAGCGGTAGCACAGGGAAATCTCAGCAGCCGTTTTCTGCAGGATGTGGCGGCAGAGTATCAGAACCGTCATACCATTCAGCGGTACGAGGGGCGCTGCGGCTATCCCGTGGGCAGTAAGGCCTATATGACCCATTTGGAATCCAACGTCTTTGGTGCGGGTCTGCCCATGCTGATCTGTGCCGCCTCCGGAAATCCCGATTATGAAAAGCTGATAAAGGATGCCCTGAACTCGGTGGCTGACCAATTGGGCCGGGATCTGGATACCGCCATCCGGGAAAATGATTACATCACGGACGAGACGGCGAACAGGCTGAAAGCGGTGGTAACCGAACTGGACCACTGCAGAGTCAGCACCGGGGCCTTGAACAGCAAAATCGAAAAGCTTGCGTGGTTTGTTGGGGGAGACCCGGCCAAGATCAAAGATCTGCAAAAAGCACTCAACGATTTGGGCGCTGGTCAGCATCTGAAAGAAGATGGCGTATACGGCGAAAAAACGAAACTGGCTGGCGACAAGCTGATAGATAACATATCGGAGCTTTTAACGGATCCGGATAAAGTTCGCAGCCTGTCTAAATGCATAGATTTGTATCTCTTTTTGAAAGACAGTTCAAATGCGTTTCTAACCCCATATTGGGCGCTCCGTCAAGCACTTAAGGTCGCCATGCCCGTATTGGAGCGAACTATATGGAAGTGGGGAGCTGAACACTATTTACGCCCAAGGGGCTATACTGTAGCGGCCTTGCTGCTGGAACACTCGCTGAACAAGTCGCCCAGCAACCTTTATTTTCCTGAATCACATTGGGTTACACAGAAAGTTATGGAAAGCAGAAGCTTCCAAAAAGTATTTTCCAATCTGAAAAAAAGGATACAAGAAAATCCCGAATTGTATGCTGTGGATGGAAGTGTAGATATAGATTTTCAAGAAAGCAGCAGTGACACAGACTTGTATTATGGCATTGGGAAATGCAAACTAAAATATACTTGCACGAGAAAAAACTCATCTGTTCAGATAAGTTTTGCAATAGCCGATAAATACAATTTTGATCGCATCCGATCTATCCGCGGAGATACAGAGAACTTTATCGAAACAGAGTTTGAACTCGGGAATTTGGCAAACGATGCAGGCCTCATTTCACAAGCGGACGGAGTAATCTCTGTATACCATAGTTACATTTCCTTTAAGCAAACAATTGAATTGAATTAAGAGGTGTATTCCCATGAGAAAAAGGCTTGGTGTCCTATTAATAATTTTGTTGCTAACTCTTTTTACCGTGTTGCCACCTTGTGCCTTTTTAGTTTATGGAATATGGTCGACCAGCGTACATCCTAATTCAATCGTTCCTTTTCCAGAGGGAACACAAATTCTCCGAGAAACAGATAATCACCAGGGCTTTTTCCGCAGTAAGGGGATTGCTGTGATAGTGGCCCAAATTCCGGAAGATTACATTCAAGCATTCGGAAACAGATTGAAGGAAGAATGGTTTTCTGCCGGTCCTCCCATAGGTCGTGCACGTGACCTGCTGGCGACAATCGAAGAAACCAAAGATATTCTTGATTCTCCGAACACGCTATTCAATTACGAGGATGAGGCACTTGCTTTTTTAGAAGAACCCTTTTCTGATTGTTCCACAGCCATATACGATTTGGAAACTGGACTCTTTTGCTTTCTCGAGTACGACGAATAGCAACCAGAGATAACAAAACCCCTGCAACCTTTCGGTTGCAGGGGTTTATTCTGGTGGACGATACAGGACTTGAACCTGTGACCTCCCGCACGTCAAGCGGATGCTCTACCAGCTGAGCTAATCGTCCAAACAGCATGGGTTATTATAGCGGCCAGAGCCCTCTTTGTCAAGACTTTTTTTGCGTTTATAAAAACTTTTTATTTCCTCGCCCCCAACCCCTACCATTCTTCCTTTTTTTGCTTTATAATAAATATATCTTTTACGAAAGGATCTGACACTATGCTGCAACTTGATCTTTCCAAGCTTTCCTCGTTCCTGCCTGATGACTATCTCGTTTCCCGAACGCAGGGACTTGAGCTGGCCCATACCATGCTGCAGGAGAGTAACGGCCCCGGCGGTGAGTTTACCGGCTGGGTAAAGCTGCCCGCCAACTACGACAAGGTGGAATTCGAGCGTATCAAGGGTGCTGCCAAAAAGATCCGCACCGATTCTCAGGTCCTTGTGGTCATTGGCATCGGCGGCTCCTATCTGGGCGCCCGGGCCGTGATTGAGCTTTTGAACTCCAACAACTACAACCTCAAGAAAAAGGACACCCCAGACATTCTGTTTGTGGGCAACAGCCTGTCCACCGACGCCATGCTGGAGACCATCGCCCTCATCGGCAACCGGGACTTCTCCATTAACGTCATCTCCAAGTCCGGCACCACCACCGAGCCCGCCGTTGCTTTCCGCATCTTCAAGTCTCTGATAGAGGCCAGATATGGCAAGCAGGCCGCTGCCAAGCGCATCTACGCCACCACCGACAAGGCTCGCGGCGCCCTGAAAACTCTGGCCGACACCGAGGGCTATGAGACCTTTGTGGTGCCTGATGACATCGGCGGACGCTACTCCGTCCTCACCGCCGTAGGTCTGCTGCCCATCGCCACTGCCGGTATCGATATCGACGCACTCATGTCCGGTGCCCAGAGCGCCATGGACGCCCTTGCTGTTCCCGGCCTTAAAAATGTGGGCTGGCAGTATGCTGCTGCCCGCCACGCCCTGTACGAGGATGGCAAACGCATCGAGATCCTGGCCGGTTACGAGCCCAGTTTCCGTTTCTTCGCCGAATGGTGGAAACAGCTGTACGGCGAGAGTGAGGGCAAGCAGGGAAAGGGTCTGTTCCCTGCCAGTGTGGAGTTTACCGCCGACCTGCACTCCATGGGCCAGTACATCCAGGACGGACACCGCAACCTGTTCGAAACGGTTATCCGTTTTGAGCAGCCCAGTGGCAAGCTGCTCATCCCCATCGATCCCGACAACGTGGACGGTCTGAACTTCCTGGCCGGAAAGGATCTGTCCTTTGTGGCCGAGCAGGCTCTGCGAGGCACCATTCTGGCCCACGTGGATGGTGGCGTGCCCAATATTCTTATCACCCTGCCCGCTATCCGTGCCGATGTGGTGGGCTGGCTGATCTATTTCTACGAATATGTCTGTGGCCTGTCCGGCTACCTGCTGCAGGTCAATCCCTTTGACCAGCCCGGCGTGGAAGCCTACAAAAAGAACATGTTCGCCCTGCTGGGCAAGCCCGGCTATGAGGACCGTAAGGCAGAGCTGGAGTCCCGCCTGTAAGCGGTTGCGTGCATCGTTCACCCCAGCCCCGGTTTCTTCCCAAAATTTTCACAATTATCCTGTTGAAAAATCCGCTGTGATGTGGTAAAGTGTATACATGGAATAGGTGGACTCCCACCTGCCACTACAACCGTAAGGAGTGATACACATGGTCAGAGTAATCATGGGCAAGAAGGGCTCCGGCAAGACGAAGCAGATGATCGAAATGATCAACGCCGCCGTCCAGACTGAGCACGGCAACGTAGTTTGCATTGAAAAGGGCGAAAAGCTCACTTTTGATATCCACTATCAGATCCGTCTGGTAGAGGCTAGCGAGTACGACATCGCCAGCTACTCCGCCCTGAAGGGTTTTGTCAGCGGCCTGTATGCCGGCAACTACGACATCACCCATATTTTCATCGACAGCGTCACCAAGATCGCCGGCGGCGATTGCAACCTTGAGACCGAGAACTTCCTGGACTGGCTGAACGCTTTTTCCGAGAAGCACAACATCAAGTTCACCGTCACCATCAGCGACGATGCCTCTCTGGCTTCCGAGGGCGTCAAGAAGTATTTCTGATCTGCCGATTCAACCGTCCGCAGCGATTGCTGCGGACGGTTTTTTACAGCTCCTGCGCAGATGCACCCAGCAGCAGCATCGCCCCAGCCAGCGCCAGCGTCTGCAGTTCATCCGCACCATCCGGAATGCGTACGGGCAGTTCCTGCCGCTCCAGCACCGTCCCGTCCATCCGCACCAGTTCCCTCTGCACAGCCACCCACAGCCGACTTCCCTCCGCACTGGACAGCGTGATGGTGTCCCGGCCCGACAGACCGTAGCTCACCGCGCTGCGGGCCTGCAACCCACCAAGCCGATGCGTGACGTTTCCCGGCAGTAGCACGGTTTCGCACTCCAGCTTCCCCCATTCCGTCAGGCACACCCCAGGTGCCACAATTAAAAGTCCCGGACGCTGGTCCATGCTCACCGCCGGGCCAAACCGAGCCACCAGCCGCCGGGCAAGCTGTTCCCCCCGTTCCAACACCGCGAAACCCGTCATACGACCGCTCCTTTCTCCCACAGTGTGGGCAGGTGGGGGCGTTTTTATGTTTTTCTGCTTTTTTACAAAGATGTACACCCAATATGTTCTGCTTTTCTTGACTTTCACCCACAAAATGCGGTAATATTATTCTGTATTTTTATTACCTTTCGGAATAGCGAGGTATTGCATATATGGCTCAGAAAAAAGCAAACTACGGCAACGAATCCATTTCCTCCCTGAAAGGAGCCGACCGGGTGCGAAAGCGTCCGGGTGTCATTTTCGGCTCCGATGGACTGGAGGGCTGTGAACACGCCGTTTTTGAGATCCTGTCCAACGCCATCGACGAGGCCCGTGAGGGACACGGCACCCTGATTACCGTCACCCGGTATACCGACCACTCCATCGAGGTGGAAGACTTCGGCCGCGGCTGCCCCGTGGACTGGAACGAAAAAGAGCAAAAATATAACTGGGAACTTGTGTTCTGTGAGCTGTATGCCGGCGGCAAGTATGGTGCAGACGGGGACAACTACGAATATTCCCTCGGTCTGAACGGTCTTGGCTCCTGTGCCACCCAGTATGCCTCGGAATTCTTTGACGCGGTCATCCATCGTGACGGTTTTGAGTATACGCTCCACTTTGAGAAAGGCGAGAATGTAGGCGGTCTGAAAAAGGAACCCTGGTCAGGTAAAAAGACCGGTTCCAAATTCCGCTGGAAGCCCGACCTGGAGGTCTTTACCGACATCGACATCCCCGTGGACTACTTCACCGACGTGATCAAGCGTCAGGCAGTGGTTAATGCCGGTGTTACCTTTGTATTCCGCAACCAGGTGGGCAGTAAATTCGAGACCACCGAGTTCAAATACGAAAACGGCATCGTAGACTATGTGACTGAACTGGCCGGAGAAAGCTCTCTCACCCTTCCCGTGTTCTGGCAGTCCGAGCGCAAGGGCCGCGATCGGGAGGACAAGCCCGAATACAAGGTCAAGCTGTCTGTGTCCTGCTGCTTCTCCAACAAGGTGCAGCTGATCGAGCACTATCATAACTCCTCCTGGCTGGAGCACGGCGGCTCCCCGGAAAAGGCCATGCGCTCTGCCTTTGTATCCGCCATCGACGGCTGGCTGCGCCAGCAGGGCAAGTATCAAAAAACAGAAAGCAAAATCACCTGGAACGACATTCAGGACTGTCTGGTGCTGGTAAGCAACAACTTCTCCACCCAGACCAGCTACGAAAATCAGACCAAAAAATCCATCACCAACAAGTTCGTACAGGACGCCATGGCCGACTTCCTCAAGTCCCAGCTGGAAGTCTACTTCATCGAAAATCCCATGGACGCCCAGAAAATCGGCGAGCAGGTACTCATCAACAAGCGCTCCCGTGAGTCTGCGGAAAAGCAGCGCCTGAACATCAAAAAGAAGCTCACCGGCTCCATGGATATCTCCAACCGGGTGCAGAAGTTCGTGGACTGCCGTACCAAGGACGTAGAGCGGCGCGAGCTGTATATCGTGGAGGGCGACTCCGCTCTGGGCAGCGTCAAGCTCAGCCGTGACGCGGAGTATCAGGGCATCATGCCCGTGCGCGGCAAGATCCTCAACTGCCTGAAGGCCGATTACGCCCGCATCTTCAAAAGCGAGATCATTACCGACCTGATCCGGGTGCTGGGCTGCGGCGTAGAGGTCAGCGAAAAGCGGGCCAAGGATCTGTCCGCCTTTGACCTTTCCAACCTGCGCTGGAACAAGGTCGTCATCTGTACCGATGCCGACGTGGACGGTTTCCAGATCCGCACCCTGATTTTGACCATGCTCTACCGCCTGACCCCCACCCTCATCAACGAGGGCTACGTGTATATTGCCGAATCCCCCCTGTACGAGATCCAATACAAGGAAAAGACATGGTTTGCCTACTCCGACAAGGAGAAAAACGACATCGTCAACGGAGAGCTGGCAGGTAAAAAGTGCACCATCAACCGCTCCAAGGGTCTGGGTGAGAACGATCCGGACATGATGTGGCTAACCACCATGAATCCCGAGACCCGCCGTCTCATCAAGGTCATGCCCGAGGACGTGGAGGCCACCGCTCAGGCCTTTGACCTGCTGCTGGGCGATGATCTGCAGGGCCGCAAGAATCACATTGCGGAGAACGGATATAAATATCTTGATCTGGCTGACATCTCCTAACCGTCTGTCCCCAACCGAGATTTGAACAAATAAGGACTGATTGCTTTGGCAAAAAAGAAAGCGCCGGAAACGGCTCCCAAACGAGCAAGCAACCCCAACGTCATGGGTCTGCGACCCGAGGTGCTGGAACAGCCCATCACCCAGACGCTGGAGCTGAACTATATGCCCTACGCCATGTCCGTCATCGTCTCCCGCGCCATTCCGGAGATCGACGGTTTCAAGCCCAGCCACCGCAAGCTGCTGTACACCATGTACCAGATGAAGTTGCTGGGCGGCGCACGCACCAAAAGCGCCAACATCGTGGGCCAGACCATGAAGCTCAACCCCCACGGCGACGCAGCCATCTACGACACCATGGTGCGCCTCAGCCGGGGCTACGGCGCCCTGCTCCACCCCCTGGTGGACTCCAAGGGCAACTTCGGCAAGGTCTACTCCCGCGATATGGCCTGGGCCGCCCCCCGTTACACCGAAGCCAAACTGGACTCCATTACCTCGGAATTCTTCCGGGATATCGATCAGGACGCGGTGGACTTTGTGGACAACTACGACGGTTCCATGAAGGAGCCCTCTCTGCTGCCCACCACCTTCCCCAACGTGCTGGTGTCCGCCAATCAGGGCATTGCCGTTGGTATGGCCAGCAACCTGTGCGGTTTCAATCTGGAAGAAGTCTGCGACACCACCATCGCCTATCTGAAAAATCCCGACCACGACCTGATGACCACCCTGAAAGCCCCCGATTTCCCCACCGGCGGCGAGCTGCTCTATGATGCGGCGGCGCTGGATGAGGTGTACAAAACCGGCCGAGGCTCCTTCCGTGTTCGGGCCAAGTGGCGCTATGTCAAGGCGGAAAATCTCATCGAAATCTACGAGATCCCCTACACCACCACCGCCGAGGCCATCATCGACAAGGTGGCCGAGCTCATCAAAGCGGGCAAGGTGAAGGAGATCGCCGATATGCGCGACGAGACCGACCTGTCCGGCCTGAAGCTGACCATCGACCTGAAGCGGGGTACCGACCCGGACAAGCTGATGGCCCGTCTCTTTAAGTATACCCCCCTGATGGACTCCTTCTCCTGCAACTTCAACATCCTCATCGCAGGCATGCCCAGAGTGATGGGTGTGGGCGAGATTCTGGAGGAGTGGACGGCGTGGCGCATGGACGGCGTGCGCCGACGCACCTACTTCACCATGAAGAAGAAGCAGGACAAGCTGCACCTGTTGAAGGGCCTCAAGCGCATCCTGCTGGACATTGACCGGGCCATCAAGATCATCCGGGATACCGAGGAGGACGCGGAGGTCATCCCCAACCTGATGATCGGCTTTGGCATTGACGAGGTACAGGCCGAATATGTAGCTGACATCCGTCTGCGCAACATCAACAAGGAATATATCCTCAAGCGGGTGGAGGAAACCGCCTCTCTGGAGGACGAGATCGCCGACCTGCAGGACATCGTCAACAGCCCCAGGCGCATCCAGAAGATCATCATCGGCGAACTGGAGGGCGTGAAGAAGAAATTTGCCACCCCCCGCCGCACCGATATCGTCTACGAGCATGAGGTGGAGGAAATTCTGGAGGCCGAGCCGGAAGTGCCCGACTATCCCGTCCACCTGTTCCTGTCCCGGGAGGGCTACTTCAAAAAGATCACACCTCTGTCTCTGCGCATGAGCGGTGAGCAGAAGTACAAGGAAGGCGACGGCCCGTCTCAGCAGTGGGAAGCCACCAACCGGGACGAGCTGATGGTCTTTACCGACAAACAGCAGTGCTACAAGCCCCGGCTGAGCGACTTCGACGACACCAAGGCCAGCGTGTTGGGCGACTACCTGCCCTCCAAGCTGGGCATGGAAGCGGACGAAAAGGTGGTTTGGGCCTGTCTGCCCGGTGACTACTCCGGCCACGTGCTGTTCTTCTTTGAAAACGGCAAGGCCGCCCGGGTAGAGCTTTCCGCCTATCAAACTCAGACCCGGCGCAAAAAGCTCACCGGTGCGTACAGCGATAAATCCTCGCTGGTGTGCGCGTTCCTGTTGAAAGAGGATCTGGAACTGGCTGTCCAGTCCACCGAGGGACGCTGTCTTGTGTTCCACACCGCTGTTCTCAATCCCAAGTCCACCCGCGCCACTCAGGGCGTGGGCGTCATGACCCTGAAGCCCAAGTACAAGCTGGAATCCGTCAAGCCTCTCGACCAGACCAACATCGTCAATGCCGCCCGCTATCGGGCTCGCTCCCTGCCCATCGCCGGCGCCCTGCTCAAGGACGTGGACCGGGGCGAGGAGCAGATGACCCTGCTATAACCTGAGCAATATAAAAGGAGGAATACATAAATGGCTAACATCGACCTGCTTCGCAAGAATCTGGAGGCGAAGGGCTACACAACCTCCCACTTCGCCACCGCCAAAGAGGCCGCCGACTATCTGAACAGTCAGCTGGACGGCACCACCGTGGCCTTCGGCGGCTCCACCACTCTGGCCGACATGGGCCTTTACGAATCTCTGTCCGAGCACAACACCGTCTTCTGGCACTGGAAGGGTAACACTCCCGCCGACGCGGCTCAGGCAGAATATTACCTGGCCTCCGTCAATGGTGTGTCCGAAAACGGCGAGCTGATCAACATCGACGGCGTATGCAACCGGGTGTCCGAGACCCTGTTCGGACACAAGAAGGTCTACTTCGTCATCGGCGCTAACAAAATCGCCCCCGATTACGACGCCGCCCTGTTCCGTGCCCGAAACACCGCTGCCCCCCTGAACGCCCGCCGTCTGAACAAGAACACCCCCTGCGCTACAGGCAACGAGATCAAGTGCTATGACTGCAAGAGTCCCGACCGCGTCTGCCATGCCCTGACCGTGCTGTGGACCGCCCCCGGCGGTGCCGCTTACGAAGTGGTCATTGTGGACGAAACGCTGGGCTATTAACCTTCCTTTACCTGAAAAGACAGCCGCCCTGAGGGCGGCTGTCTTTTCCCGAAAGTTTTTTTCAAAAACCTATTGACACAAGCCAAATTCGTGTTATAATACAATTCGCTGTTGCGAGTGTAGCTCATCTGGTAGAGCGCCACCTTGCCAAGGTGGAGGTAGCGAGTTCGAGCCTCGTCACTCGCTCCACAAGGCATCCAACCTACTCGGTTGGGTGCCTTTTTCTTTGTGTTCAAAACTCGCTACCTCCACCTGCGCGCTGTGCGCGCTTTTTAATCTGAGGTCCGGTAGGGCTCCTGCGAATTCCCAACGGGAATTCGTGGGATACCGGTTGCGAGTTCGAGCCTCGTCACTCGCTCCATAAGACATCCAACCTACTCGGTTGGGTGTCTTTTTTCTTTTGCGCATAATTTCCCTTTGTGGTATCATATCTTTACAGCAACACCCGGAAAGGAGTCCTGTTATGCCTTATATCCTCATCTCCGCCGCCACCCCCAAGCCGGACGCGGCCCTGAATTACGAAAATGCTGTCCGCGCCGCAGACGGCAACTTTATCACCCGTTACTGCTCAGGGGTAGACCTATCCTTTGATGGTCTGCTCCTCACCGGGGGAGGCGATGTGGCCCCTGCCCGGTACGGACAGGAAAACCACGGTTCGCTTCTCATCGACTTGGAACGGGACCGGACGGAACTGGCACTGGTCAGGGCCTATCTGGACGCAGGCAAGCCCATTCTGGGCATCTGCCGGGGCATGCAGATACTCAACGTAGCACTGGGCGGCACGCTGATACAGGATTTGGGTGATAATCTCAACCCCTTCCACCGCAGAATTGATGCCGACAAGGTACATTCCATCGCCGCACAGGAGGACAGCATCCTGCATACCCTCTACGGTCCGCTGTTTTCTGTCAACAGCGCCCATCATCAGGCGGCAGATGCTCCGGGCAACGGCGTGGTCATCTCTGCCCGGTCCGAGGCCGGGGTGGCAGAGGCATTGGAACTGCCCGGGAAACCCCTTCTGGGCGTACAATTCCATCCGGAGCGCATGACAGGAACGCTTCTGCGCCCGGATGCAGTGGACGGCGGGGCCATTTTCCGTTGGTTTATCGACAAGTGCCGCAAGTAAACAAAACGGCTGACTTTATTTAAAGTCAGCCGTTTTTCTGTTCCAAATCAAGCAGAGCCTGTTTCAGCCGCATGCCTCCGGCATAGCCGGTCAGTGCGCCATTTGCTCCCACCACCCGGTGACAGGGAATAATAATGGGGATCGGATTTCGGTTGCAGGCCATACCCACAGCCCGAAAGCCCCGGGGACAACCTACTGCAAGGGCAATGCCCCGGTATGTGCGAGTCTGCCCATAGGGAATGTCCTGCAGTACCGACCACACCTTTTTCTGAAACGGGGTGCCCTGCGGGGCAAGGGGAAGATCAAACACCCGCCGTTCTCCCGCCAGATATTCCAGCACCTGTCTGCGCCCCTCAATCAGCACAGGCGTCTCATAGGGCATGAGCCGGGGCGTAGGGGCGTTGGGCAGATAGAGGCGCACAATAGCCCCATCTTCCTCCCCCAGCGCCATCTCCCCAAAGGGTGTAGAAAAAGCGAGAAACTCCATCAGTAACGGCGCACCACGGCGACTACCTTACCGATGATCTGGGCATAGGTTCCGTCAATGGGTTCATAATCGGGGTTTTCCGGCAACAGCCACGTTTGGCCGTTCTGGCGGCTGAGGGTCTTGACCGTAGCCTCGTCCTCGAAGAGGGCCACCACGATTTCCCCATTCCGGGCGTCCTGCTGGCGGTGGACCACTACAAGGTCATCGGGCAGAATACCGGCATTCAGCATGGACTCGCCCCGCACCCGCAGGGCGAAGTGCTCACCCTCCAGTCCCTCGGTGTCAAAGGTCAGATAATCCTCGATGCACTCCTGTGCCAGAATGGGTGATCCGGCGGCCACACTGCCGATGACGGGCACCTGATTGGCGTGGGCATCCAGTTCCTCCGCCACCGCCTTGCCGGGAACGGAGATGGCACGGGTCTTACCCTCCGCCTTGTTGATCATGCCGGCCTCCTCCAGCCCTTTCAGGTGGAAATGAACCGTGGAGGGAGAGCGCAGATCCAGCGCCTCGCCGATCTCACGCACCGAGGGGGGATAGCCGTTTTCGGCGGTGAAGGCAAGGATATAGTCATAAATCTGCTGCTGTCTGGCGGTGAGCTTTTTCATAGGACGACCCCTTTCTCAGCATAGGAAAACATATGTTTGATTGGAGTATATCATACCTTTTTTCAAAAGTCAAACAGATGTTCTAAGAATTCCAACAAAAAACACCGCGCCGAATGCGGCACGGTGTTTGGAAAATCACTGCGCGTCCAGCCAGCGGCAGGCTCCCATGGCTGCAATGGCGCCATCGCCGGCGGCGGTGGTCACCTGACGAATGAACTTGCTGCGGCAGTCTCCGGCCACATACAGACCGGGGGTCCTGGTGGCACAGAATTCGTTCACGTCGTAGTAGCCATACTCGTTCAGCCCCACCAGACGGGCAAAGGCCTCGTTCTCCGGCTGCAGACCCACAGCAAGGAACGCACCGTCTACGGTAATCTCGCTGTCTTCGCCGGTAGCGTCGTTGTGCAGCTTCAGGCCGGTGAGCTGACCATCGGCAGTCTTGTACTCGGACACCACGGTGCTGAACAGCACTTCCACATTATCCCTGGCCATGAGGGCATCGGCCAGCTTCTGCTCGCCGGTGAAGAAGGCCAGATTCTGCACCACAGTGACCTTGGTACACACCTCGCTCAAAAGCAGTGCCTCTTGCAAAGCGGAGTTGCCGCCACCGATCATGGCGGTCTCCTGTCCGGTGTAGAATGCGCCGTCGCACACAGCACAGAAAGACAGACCCTTTCCTACCAGCTCTTCCTCACCGGGCAGGCCCAGCATCCGGTGCTTGACGCCGTTAGCCAAAATGACAGCCTTGCCCTCGTAAGACGCGCCTTCCTCGGTGGTGACGGTGAAACCGTCCGCGGTCTTCTCCACCCCGGTGACACACTCCATCTCCACGTCAGCACCCAGCGCCATCACCTGCTCAGCCAGTTTGTCGGCAAACTCCGCGCCGCTGATGAGGATTGTGCCGGGGATGTTCTCCACCTTGGGCGAGAATGCAATTTGGCCGCCGAAACCGGCCTTCTCGATGACCAGTGCGGTCTTGCCCGCCCGCAGGGCATACACGGCGGCCGTAAGGCCGGCGGGACCGCCGCCCACGATGATAATGTCATGCATGATGATTTCCTCCCATTTCTCTTTCTCACGGGGAAAAGGCCGGGCATTTCGCCCGGCCTTTGATTTGGTTTTGCTTACAGGGACGTGAGATACTTCTTGATCTCAGCCACACTGTAATAGGTCTGGAAGTTGGTGCCGTCGGTGATAACCAGAGTAGGGGCACCCTTGATGCCGTACTGCTTGCACAGGTCCACATTCTCGTCGGCGATCAGCTTCTCAAAGGGGACGCCGGCCTTGGTCAGCTGCGCCTCGGCCACCTTGCAGTTGGGGCAGGTGACCCGGGAGAACAGGATGGCCTTGCCCTGTACGGGAGCGGCGGCAGCCTCCTGGGCGCAGTAGGTCTGCTCAGCGGCGGGAGCCTCGGAAGCAGCGGTCTCGCGGGTCAGCTTGGAGTTGCCGATGTCGTACACCTTACGGTCCTGGAACTCCTGGCTCTTTCCGTCGTTCCAGTTCTTCACGGGACGGTAGTAGCCGGTGATACGGCTGTACACCTCGGCCTCCTTGCCGCAGTGGGGGCAGGTATACTGCTCACCGGTGAGATAGCCGTGCTCGGAACACACGGAATAGGTGGGGGACATGGTGTAGTAGGGCAGCTTGTAGTTCTCCGCGATCTTACGCACCAGATTGGCCGCAGCCTTCCAATCGGGCAGCTTCTCGCCCAGGAAAGCGTGGAAGACGGTACCGGAGGTGTACAGAGTCTGCAGCTCGTCCTGCACGTCCAGAGCGGAGAAGATATCCTCGGTATAGCCCACGGGCAGGTGAGATGAGTTGGTGTAGTAGGGAGTGCCGTTCTCGTTGGCGGTAATGATGTCGGGATAGTGCTTCTTGTCGTGCTTGGCAAAGCGGTAGGTGGTGGACTCGGCAGGGGTGGCTTCCAGATTGTACAGGTCGCCGTACTGCTCCTGATAGTCGCTCAGCCGCTCACGCATGTGGTTGAGCACGTCCTTGGCAAACTGCTGGACCTTCTCGTTGGTCAGGTCGGCGCGCAGCCACTTGGCGTTCAGGCCCACCTCGTTCATACCGATCAGGCCGATGGTGGAGAAGTGGTTGGAGAAGGTGCCCAGATACCGCTTGGTGTAGGGGTACAGGCCGGCATCCAGCAGCTTGGTGATGACGGTGCGCTTGGTCTTCAGGCTGCGGGCAGAGATGTCCATCAGCTTGTCCAGACGCTTGTAGAAATCGCCCTCATCGCTGGCCAGATACGCAATGCGGGGCAGGTTGATGGTGACCACGCCCACAGAGCCGGTGGACTCACCGGAACCGAAGAAGCCGCCGGACTTCTTGCGCAGCTCTCGCAGGTCCAGACGCAGACGGCAGCACATGGAACGCACATCGGAGGGCTCCATATCGGAGTTGATGTAGTTGGAGAAGTAGGGGGTACCGTACTTGGCGGTCATCTCGAACAGCAGCTTGTTGTTCTCGGTCTCGGACCAGTCAAAGTTGCTGGTGATGGAGTAGGTGGGGATGGGATACTGGAAGCCACGGCCGTTGGCGTCGCCCTCGATCATGATCTCGATGAAGGCCTTGTTGACCATGTCCATTTCCTTCTTACAGTCGCCGTAAGTGAAGTCCATCTCCTTACCGCCAACGATGGCAGGCTGATCCTTCAGGTCAGCGGGCACCACCCAGTCCAGAGTGATGTTGGAGAAAGGAGCCTGGGTGCCCCAGCGGCTGGGGGTGTTCACACCGTAGACAAAGGACTGGATGCACTGCTTGACTTCCTTCTGGGTCAGGTTGTCCACCCTGACAAAGGGAGCCAGATAGGTATCGAAAGAAGAGAATGCCTGAGCGCCTGCCCACTCGTTCTGCATAATACCCAGGAAATTGACCATCTGATTGCACAGGGTGGACAGATGGCCGGCAGGGGAGGAGGTGATCTTGCCGGGGATGCCGCCCAGGCCCTCCACGATCAGCTGCTTCAAAGACCATCCGGCGCAGTAGCCGGTGAGCATGGACAGGTCGTGGATGTGGATATCGGCGGAGCGGTGAGCCTCGGCGATCTCATGGTCATAGATCTCGCTGAGCCAGTAGTTGGCGGTGATGGCGCCGGAGTTGGACAAAATCAGACCGCCCACGGAATAGGTGACGGTGGAGTTCTCCTTCACGCGCCAGTCATTGATCTGCAGATAGTCGTCCACCAGATCGCGGTAGTTGAGCATGGTGGAGTTCAGGTTGCGGACCTTCTCACGCTGCTTGCGGTACAGGATGTAGGCCTTGGCGATGTCGGCATAACCTGCCTCGGACAGCACCTTTTCCACGCAGTCCTGAATGTCCTCCACGGCGATGAGGCCGTCCTGGATCTTGGGCTCGAACTCCGCAGTGACACGCAGGGCCAGCATATCGATAACGCTGGGATGATACTGCTTCTGCTGGGCCTCAAAGGCCTTGGTGATGGCGGCACTGATCTTGGCAACGTCGAACGCGGCCTTGGTGCCGTCGCGTTTGGTGACCATATACATAGTGTGCTCTCCCTTTCTCTATCTCTAATAAACATAAACCAACGATGTTGGTGGTGTTGCCTGCCCACTATACCATATCTTGTGTTTGCCTGTCAAGGCCCAAAAACAAGATATTGAAAAGAATTTTTTCGCAAAACACAAGATATTGTGGAAACGGCGTTCCGACCACAAGAAGGTCGGAACGCCGTAAAAGCATTGATATTCCTTGATTTCATTCGTTTCCGCGCAGGAACGCACCGGGCATAAGAGGCTTGAGTGCGGCCAGAAAGGCCTGCATTTGCTCTGTCGTACAGGGGGTCAGGCCACCCGTAAGGATATCCCCGGAGTCCTTGAACTCCTGCAGCGCGTATCGCTTCGCCCCGGCGATCCACCGGGCAATGTCCCGAAAACTTTCCTCGTCGTGAAGCTGTGCCACAGTAGTGGTGCGAAACTCACAGTTCACCGCGCCGGACATCAGATAGTCCACGCTCCGGCGCACATCACTCAGGTCGAAGTCAGGGATGCCTACCGTTTGGGCATAGCGGGCGGGGCTGTTTTTGATGTCCATGGCCACATAGTCCACCAAGCCCTCCTCCACAAGGGAGCGAAGCACCGCAGGAAAGCAGCCATTGGTGTCCAACTTGACCGAAAAACCCAGTTCTTTGATGCGCTGCAAAAATGCTCCGATGTCTTTTTGCAGCAAAGGCTCGCCTCCGGTAACGCACACACCCTCCAGAATGCCCTGCCGCTTTTTTAAAAAGTAGAAGAACTCCTCCTCGTCCATCAGCGTAGGCTTGCGTTCGGGCAGCACCAGTTCGCTGTTGTGGCAGAATGGACAGCGTAGATTACACCCGGCAGTGAACACTGTACAGGCCACGTGGCCGGGAAAGTCCAGCAGAGTCAGTTTTTGCAGGCCGGCCAGCTTCATGGCCCGCACCTCCTTATATATTACTTCTTTGCCGCCTCTTTTACGGCCCGCTTCAGTTCCCGGGCAAGGCCCCGGTAGTTGCCCTGATGGATGAAGATGCCGGGGTAGGCGTTGCCCTCAATGAGGATAGGACCGTCGGGAGTGTAGGCCACATCCCAACCCACCATGACCGCATCGGGGATGAGCTTCACCGCCTCTGCCAGCATTTGGCGAGTCTCGTGCCACATGGGGATCCGGAATCCGGGGATGGTCATGTTTGTGGTGGGGTTGATGAGCACCTGACGGGCGTCCTTGTCGATGCCGGACACGGCCACGATGCCCGTGTCCACGTCCACAGGGGAGAAGAAACCGCCGGCGGAACTGTTGTCTACAAAGCTGCCCCCCGAGCCCTGCCGCAGGGTAGCCCCAAAAATCCTGTCTCCCACAGTGAGCACGCGCACGGTGTTGACGGAGTGGGGGTGCAGGGCGGCCATCTCATCGCACTGGGTCACCAATTCCTCGGCAATCAGGTCTTCTTTTACCATGCGGTCGTACAGCTCGTCCGCCTTGTCCGCAGACAGGTCGGCCAGCTCCGCTCCGTGGCCGCCGTAGTCCGTACGCCGCTTGAGGATGCAGCGCTCATGCTTTTCGCAAAAGGTCCGGAACTCTTCTCTGGTGTTTCGGAAGCTGCGGCCCACCCAGTCCCGATGAACAAAGGCGTCAAAACGGTCCAGAAAGCGATCTTTCTCTTCCAGCGCCTCAAATACGCTCTTGGGGTTCATGCGGTGATAGTCCCGGGCCGCCCACAGACAGATATACTCCTTGCGGCCGCGGTAGCTCAAATGATAGAAGTGGTAGAGGAAATAGTCCATCAGGGT
The DNA here is from genome assembly GCA_015068065.1 of Oscillospiraceae bacterium. GTDB lineage: Bacteria > Bacillota > Clostridia > Oscillospirales > Oscillospiraceae > Lawsonibacter. Next base: position 17,862 of record SVLE01000010.1, read on the forward strand.
GCACCGGTGGAACACCCATGCCCAGACATAGTCCCAGAACAGCCACAGCTTGGAGTAGCCGTATTCCTCCACGGGGTACTTGGCCAGCAGGTCAAACCGGGCCAGATGGCGTTTGATCTTGTTTATCATAGGTAGCATCCCCTTTGGGAAAGTGTTTTTTCTATCATAGCACAGATTGTACGAAAGGTCTATCAGAAAAACGGCAGTCCGTACGGACTGCCGTTTTGTATTTCGTTGGTATCACGCCTCGCCTGCTCACGACGCCCGGCTTCCCTCCGACTCGAAACACAAACAGCAAACTGTGTTTGCTTAGTTTGTATTTCTCGCTTCAGTCCATCCGTGCTGTTCGCAACGGCTCAGTCGCTTAATCAGAACTCCATCTTCTTCTCCAGCCAAGCCTTCAGCTCGCTGATGGGCATACGAATCTGCTCCATGGTGTCACGGTCACGGACGGTGACGCAGTTGTCGGCGGGGGTATTCTCGTCGCCCACAGTCTCGAAGTCCACGGTGACGCAGTAGGGGGTACCAATCTCATCCTGACGGCGGTAACGCTTGCCGATGGAGCCGGCATCGTCGTAGTCCACCATGAAGTACTTGCTCAGCTCGGTCTGGATCTCACGGCCCTTGTCAGCCAGCTTCTTGGACAGGGGCAGCACAGCCACCTTGTAGGGGGCCAGAGCAGGGTGGAAGCGCAGCACGGTGCGCACGTCGTTCTTCTCGGCGTCCACCACTTCCTCGTCATAGGCCTCACACAGGAAGGCCAGAGTCACGCGGTCAGCACCCAGAGAGGGCTCCACAACGTAGGGAATATAGTGCTCGTTGGTCTCCTGATCGAAGTAGGTCTGATCCTTGCCGGAGGTGGTCTGGTGGGCGTTCAGGTCGAAGTTGGTACGGGAGGCAACGCCCCACAGCTCGCCCCAGCCGAAGGGGAAGACAAACTCGAAGTCGGTGGTGGCGTTGGAGTAGTGGGACAGTTCCTCGGGATCGTGGTCACGCAGACGCAGATTCTCGTCCTTCATGCCCAGATCCAGCAGCCACTGGTGGCAGAACTGCTTCCAGTAGGCAAACCACTCAAGCTCCGTGCCGGGCTTGCAGAAGAACTCCAGCTCCATCTGCTCGAACTCGCGGGTACGGAAGGTGAAGTTACCGGGGGTGATCTCGTTACGGAAGGACTTGCCCACCTGGCAAACGCCGAAGGGCAGCTTGCGGCGGGTGGTGCGCTGAACGTTCTGGAAGTTGACGAAGATACCCTGAGCGGTCTCGGGACGCAGGTACACGGTGTTCTTTGCATCCTCGGTCACGCCCTGGAAGGTCTTGAACATCAGGTTGAACTGACGGATGTCGGTCCAGTTGTGCTTGCCGCAGGTGGGGCAGGCGATGTTGTGCTCCTCCACAAACTCCTTCATCTCCGCCTGAGAGAATGCGTCCACGGGCTTGGGCAGGGTGAATTCATTCTCCTTGCACCAGTCCTCGATGACCTTGTCGGCGCGGAAGCGCTCCTTGCACTCCTTGCAGTCCATGAGAGGATCGGAGAAACCGCCCACGTGACCGGAGGCCACCCACACCTGAGGATTCATCAGGATGGCGGCGTCCAGACCCACATTGTAGGGGTTCTCCTGCACAAACTTTTTCCACCAGGCCTTCTTCACGTTGTTCTTCAGTTCCACACCCAGAGGGCCGTAGTCCCAGGTGTTGGCCAGGCCGCCGTAAATTTCGGAGCCGGAGAAGACGAAGCCGCGACCCTTACACAGGGCGACGATTTTTTCCATAGTCTTTTCGCTGTTTTTCATGATACATACTCCTTTTCTGTGTGGCCCGGAGCATAAAAAACGCCCTGGGCCGAGTTTAGTCGGCTCAGGGCGAACAAAACTTTGTCCGCGGTTCCACCTGAATTCCCATCCGGTTGATGGGCACTTCGTTTCCCGTAACGGAGGAGTCCGGCGGGCCATTTCCTGCCCACAGCATACAGGATGCCTTCTTCCTGCGGCTTCGAAGGGCTTGCACCGACCGCCCTCTCTCTACACCCCGCCGCGGGGGTACTATTTCCTGTTGAGCTTTGCAGTCATTCTACTATACCTTTCCCATCGCGTCAAGGGCAATTCCGGGGTATTTTCCCCCGTTTTTCGGCCCGTTTTCGTTCAAATGTCGAAAAATAGAAAAAATGTTCGAATTCCCTCTTGACAAACTCGAACATCTGTTGTATTTTTGTGTCGAACGGAAGTTCTATGTTTCGTTTTTCGTTTTTAAAAGTCCGGTTTTTCGGACTTCCAGTCTCGTATAATCAAGGCACAACGGAACAGGAGGTATCTTGGATGCAGACCTTATATTACACCACCAACAATTTTGTCAGACACACGGGTAACGTCGTAGATCTGTCCGAGTACCGCCGCAAGCTGTCCGCGGTGCAGGCGCAGACCACATGGCAGGATGATGCAGGGGAATTGGAAGCTGCTCAGTTCCAGCCCAGACCCAGACGCTCTCAGCAGCGCCAGGAACGCCGCGCGGCCCTGCTGGACATGTGGGCCAGCATGGGTATGCTGGTCATGACCATCACCTTTACCCTGCACGTACTGTGCGTATAATTCCATTTTCTCCTCAATGCCGTACGGGGCGCCCTGATCGGGCGCCCCGTACGCTTTTATTTGTCCATGCGGTTTCTTATTCCTTTTGCTGGCTCAGCCAGACCATCAACACGGAAATATCCGCCGGGGACACGCCGGAAATACGGCTTGCCTGCCCCAGATTCAGCGGTTTTGCCTTGTCCAGCTTCTGCCGCGCCTCCAATCGCAGGCCGGAGATGGAGGAATAGTCCAGATCAGAGGGCAGTAGCTTGTCCTCCAACTTCTTCATCTCTGCCACCTGCCGCAACTGGCGGTCAATGTAGCCCTGATATTTGGTGTCGATCTCCACCGCCTGCGCCACAGCAGCAGGCAGGTCGGGGCGCCGGGGATCAAAGGGCGCCAATTCCTCATAAGTGATGGAGGGCCGTCTCAGCAGATCGGCAAGCCGGGCTCCGCTGGGGGCATCAGGCTCTGCGTGGGCCGCCAGAAACGCTGTCAGCTCCGGCGTGGGCGCCACCCCCGTGCGCTCCAGTCGCTTGCGTTCCGCCTCCACGGCGGCGTATTTCTCCTCCACGGCGGTCATCTGCTCATCGCTCACCAAACCAAGTTCATATCCGTAATGAGCCAGCCGCCGGTCGGCGTTATCCTGCCGGTGAAGCAGTCGGTATTCGGTACGGGAGGTCATCATGCGGTAGGGCTCGTTGGTCCCCTTGGTTACAAGGTCGTCAATAAGCACGCCGATATACCCCTCGTCCCGACGCAGGACGAAGGACTCCCGCCCCAGTATCTTCAGGGCCGCGTTTGCCCCGGCCACAAAGCCCTGCACCGCCGCCTCCTCATAGCCGGAGGAGCCGTTGAACTGCCCCGCACCGTAAAGACCGGGGACTTTTTTACATTCCAGTGTGGGGTACAGCTCGGTGGGGTCCACACAGTCGTATTCGATGGCATAGGCGCATCGGGTCATCTCTGCCTGTTCAAGGCCGGGAATGGTGTGCAGCATCTGTACCTGCACCTCTTCGGGCAGGGAGGAGGAAAAGCCCTGAATATAGAGTTCCTCCGTGTCAAGACCCATAGGCTCCACAAACAGCAGATGTCGCTCCTTGTCCGCAAAGCGCACCACCTTATCCTCAATGGAGGGGCAGTACCGGGGACCGACACCCTCAATGACCCCGGAAAACAGGGGAGAGCGGTCCAGATTGGCCCGGATGACCTCGTGGGTTTCTTTCGTTGTTGCTGTCAGCCAGCACACAGCCTGATTTTCCGGGCAGGTCGGGGTGGAAAAAGAGAAGGGCAGGGCATCCGGCTCTCCCTCCTGAATCTCCATCTTGGAAAAATCCACGCTCCGGGCGTTGACCCGGGGCGGAGTACCTGTTTTGAAACGGCGGATGGAAAGACCCAACCTTTTCAGGCTGTCCGCCAGGGGTAACGCCGCCGCAAGTCCGTCAGGTCCGGAGTCCCGTACCACCTCACCCACGATGGTACGTCCCCCAAGATGGGTGCCCGTGGCGATGACAACAGCCTTGACCTCGTAGGTGGCACCGGTATGGGTAACCACGCCGGAGACAGCGCCGTCCCGGGTAAGGACCTCCACCACCTCGGCCTGCTTGACCCACAGGTTGTCCTGTCGCTCCAGCGTATGCTTCATGACCTTCTGGTATTCCCGCCGGTCCGCCTGCGCCCGCAGGGACCACACCGCCGGGCCCTTGCCCCGGTTGAGCATGCGATACTGGATGCAGGCCTTGTCCGCGGCCTTGCCCATCTCGCCGCCCAGAGCGTCCAGTTCCCGGACCAGATGTCCCTTACCCGTGCCGCCGATGGCCGGGTTACAGGGCATGTTGCCCACCGCATCCAGATTGACGGTAAAGCACACTGTGCGCAGACCCATCCGGGCGGCGGCCAGCGCCGCCTCGATGCCCGCATGACCCGCGCCAATGACGGCGATATCAAATTGTCCGGCGTGGTAATGTCTCATCTTTTTCATATCCTTTGCATACAACGGGGTTTTACCCGCCGTATTGTATCACGATTTTGCCTTGAGAGCAAGGCGAACAAGATTCTCATCGTACTCCTGCACTGTTTTGCTTGAATTGCTCCCCTTTACTATGATATAATAAGGAGTATTATTGCCGCATTTTGTCCGCCGCAGGCGGGCACACCCGGAAAGGAGGGCTGGCGGTCATGCGATATCAGAACTGGCGGACTGCCCGTCCCAACCCGGAGGGCCGTGCCGCACTGGAGCAGGAGGGCGTCCATCCTCTGGTGGCCGCAGTCCTCTCTGCCCGTGGGCTGTGCAGTATGGAACAGGCCCGGAGCTTCCTTCTGGCCGGAGACAATCTGCTGGAAGACGGCAGGCAAATGAAAGACATGGACCGAGCCGCCCGGCGGGTACAGCTGGCTCTGGACCGGGGCGAGACCATCGCTGTCTACGGTGACTACGATGTGGACGGCATCACCGCCACCTGCCTGCTGACCGAATATCTCACCGGGCAGGGTGGGCAGGTCATTCCCTATATCCCCGACCGACTGGAGGAGGGCTACGGCCTGAATATGGATGCCGTCGCCTCCCTTGCCGCCCGGGGCGTTACCCTCATCATCACTGTAGACTGCGGCATCACCGCCGTGGAGGAAGTGGACCGCGCCGGGGAACTGGGCGTGGACGTGGTCATCACTGACCACCACGAGTGCAAGAATGTGCTTCCCCGCGCCGCCGCCGTGGTGGACCCGCACCGCCCCGACTGTCCCTATCCCTTCAAGGGCCTTGCCGGTGTGGGTGTAGCCTTGAAGCTGGCTATGGTTCTGGCCGGACCGGAGCAGGCCATTCCCGTGCTGAACGCCTTTTGCGACCTTGCCGCCATCGGCACCGTGGCCGACGTGATGCCTATGGTGGGAGAAAACCGTACCATCGTCCAGCGGGGCCTACGTGCTCTGGAAACCCCCAAACGCATCGGTCTTTCCATGCTTGTACAGGAAGCCGGCATGGAAAACCGTCCTCTGACCTCCGTTTCCATCGGGTACGCTCTGGCCCCCCGAATCAACGCCGCCGGCCGCATGGGCCAGGCAGGTGTGGCCGTGGACCTGCTGCTCTCCCACGACCCGGGCCGGGCCGCCCGGCTGGCGCAGGAGCTGTGCCGACTGAACAAGGAGCGTCAGGCGGTGGAAGCAAATATTTTTGCCCAGTGTGAACAGCTGCTGTCAAGCAAGCCGCAAAAAGAGGCCATCGTTCTGGCCGACCCCTCCTGGCATCAGGGCGTGGTGGGCATCGTTGCCTCCCGTCTGGCCGAGCAGTTCGGCTGTCCTGCCTTCATGATCTGCCTGTCGGGCGGCATGGGCAAGGGCTCCTGCCGCAGTTACGGGGGTATCAATCTGTTCGCTGTGCTGGAGGGCTGTCAGGATCTTCTGGAGGCCTTTGGCGGCCACGAACTGGCCGCCGGCTTCACTGTGAAGCAGGAAAACATTCTGGCTCTGACCCAGCGCATTCGCACTCAGGTCGCGCTACAGGCAGGCCGATGCACACCCCCCGAGTTGGAGGTGGATGTCCAGCTGGATGACCCGTCCATTCTGGATCTGCAGGGCATTGAGCAGCTGGATCGATTGGAGCCCTATGGCACGGGAAATCCCCGTCCCATCCTCTCCCTGACCGGAGCGCAGGTGATGAGCCGCGCCCTCGTGGGCAATGGCCGGCATCTGAAACTGAAACTCTCCAAACGGGGCGCAACGCTGGACACCATTTTCTTCTCTGCCGGCGACTGCATACCCCAGATCGGCAGTCGGGTGGATGTGGCTTTCTATCCCCAAATCAATGAATACCGTGGTGTGCGCACCGTACAGCTGCAGCTGATCACCCTGCGCCAGACTCCCGGCAGGGCCCAGCTGGAACGAGAATTGTATGAAAAGTTCCGCAGCGGCGTCCCTCTGTCTGCACAGGAGGCCCGCGCCCTCCTGCCCGTACGGGAGGAATTTGTCAGTATGTGGCGCTATCTCAAGCGGGAAACCGCAGTTCACCCCCTGCTGGAAGACACCCCCGCTCATATCGCCCGGGGCGTGGCCCGGGCCGCAGGGCAGCAGGAACTGTTGCTGCATACGCTGATCTGTCTGGACGTCATGCATGAGCGCGGGCTCATCACCCTGTGTGCTCAGGCGGACCGGCTCCGGATCTCCATCAATCCCGTTCAGGAAAAAGTGGATTTGGAGGACTCCGACATCCTGCGCCGTCTGCGGCAGCTGCAGGACCAACCATAACATATCGGGCTCAACAGAGCCTGCAAGCAGGTGATTCTATGGACCCCATTCTGGAAAAATATCAAGCGCTGGAGGAACGCGTCCGAGCCTACACTCCTAATCTGGATGCCCAGCGGCTGTATACCGCCTTCACCTTTGCCGACGCTGCCCATCACGGCCAGCTGCGCAAAAGCGGAGAGCCCTATATCATCCACCCTCTGGCCGTGGCTGAGATCGTGGCCGACCTGGGCCTGGATGTGGACAGTGTGATCTCCGCCCTGCTCCACGACTGTCTGGAGGATACCTCCTCCACCCACGAGGAGATCGCAAAGAAGTTCGGCGAGCCTGTGGCCGCACTGGTGGAGGGCGTTACCAAGCTGACCAAGATGCAGTACGTGTCCAAGGAAGAGGAGCAGATGGAAAATCTGCGCAAGATGTTCATGGCCATGGCTCAGGACATCCGGGTCATCCTCATCAAAATCTGTGACCGGCTGCACAACATGCGCACCATGGAGTACCAGTCCCCCAAAAAACAGCGGGAAAAGTCACTGGAGACCATGGAGATCTATGCCCCCATCGCCCACCGCCTCGGTATGCAAAAGCTCAAGTGGGAGCTGGAGGACACCTCTCTGCGCTATCTTGACCCTGTGGGATACAAGGAGATCCAGGAGGAGCTGGACTCCCGTGCCGCCGCTCACGAGGAATTCAAGTCCGCCATCGAGGGCCGCATCTCCCAGCGCATGGCCCAGGAGGGCATCCGCTGCAAAGTGTACGGCAGAGTCAAACACGTCTACTCCATTTATCGCAAGATGTACGCCCAGCACAAGACCCTGAACGAGATCTTCGATCTGTATGCCTTCCGGGTCATTGTGGACGACATTCCCGAGTGCTATAACGTGCTTGGCTGCATCCACGATATGTTCAAGCCCGTACTGGGCCGGTTCAAGGACTATATCGGCACGCCCAAGCCCAACATGTACCAGTCTCTGCACACCACCGTCATTGGCAGCGAGGGCATCCCCTTTGAAGTGCAGATCCGCACCTTTGAGATGCACCAGACCGCGGAATACGGTGTTGCCGCCCACTGGAAGTACAAGCAGGGCATGGCCAACAAGCAGTTGGGCAGCGAGCAGGACTTTGAGTGGGTACGCAAACTGCTGGAAAGCCAGCAGGACACCGACGCCGAGGAGTTCCTCAGCACCCTGAAGGTGGATATGTTCGCCGACGAGGTGTTCGTATTCTCTCCCAAGGGCGACGTAAAAAGCCTGCCCGCTGGCGCCACCCCCATCGACTTCGCCTACTCCGTCCACTCCGCCGTGGGTAACAGCATGGTTGGCGCCAAGGTCAACGGCCGCATGGTCCCCTATGACCACCAACTGTCCAACGGCGACATCGTAGAGGTGCTCACCTCCAAGTCTGCCAAGGGCCCCAGCCGCGACTGGCTGAAGCTTTGTAAATCCAACGAGGCCCGTAACAAAATCCGCCAGTGGTTTAAAAAGGAACGCCGGGAGGAAAACATCACCACCGGCCGGACCGCCTTTGAAAACGAACTGAAACACGCCAAAATTACCATGGCATCCATCACCACGGAGGAGGTCCTGCCCTATATTCTGCGCAAGGTGCGCTTCGGCACGCTGGACGACCTGTACGCCGCCATCGGCTACGGCGGCACCACCGCCACCAAGGCCGTGGCCCGAATCAAGGACGAACTGCTCCGCCTGGGCCGACTGAACGAGGCCAAGATGAGCCAGTCCGGCAAGACCACCGCCGAAAGCCTGATCGTCCCCGGCGCAGGTCAGACCGTCTCCGTAACCAGTCTGCGCGGCTCCAACAAGCACTCCGACTCCGGCATCATCGTGGAGGGTCTGGGCAACTGCACCGTCAAATTCTCCAAGTGCTGTACCCCCGTCCCCGGCGACCCGGTGGTGGGTTTCATCACCCGGGGCTACGGCGTGTCCGTCCACCGCATGGACTGTCCCAACGCCGCTCCCGACAAACGCAAGCCCGACGAGGCGGACCGCTGGGTCCGGGTGGCCTGGCTGGAAGAAAACCTGCCCACCTACAAGACCGCGTTGGAGCTGTCCGCCAAGGACCGGGACGGCCTTGCCCTGGACGTGACCATGGCCCTGTCCACCGCAAAGGTAAAAGTGTCCGCCCTGGCTGCCCGCACTACGCAGGAGGGCAACGCCCTCATCAACGTGGTGCTTGAGGTCAAAAACCGGGAGGAACTCAACACCGTCATCAACCGCCTGCACCAGATCCAGGGAGTGTATCAGGTGGACCGCAATTCCGGAAATTAGCCTGAGCAATATAATCCGAACCCGTTCTGCGGGGCGGATTTTCGCACCAGACTTCATTTCATTCTTTTCCGGGCACAAACAACAAGCAAGAGGAGTGTGACGCGCCATGCGCGCTGTTGTTACACGAGTTTCCTCCGCCAGCGTCACCATCGACGGTGCCGTGGAGGGTTCCATCGAAAAAGGCTTTCTTGTTCTGCTGGGCGTAGGCCCGCAGGACACCGAGGCCGTGTGCGACAAGCTGGCCGAGAAGATCTGTAATCTGCGGGTCTTTGAGGACGAGAACGGCAAGATGAACCTCAATCTGGAGCAGGCGGGCGGTGAACTGATGGTGGTATCCCAGTTTACCCTGTATGCCGACACCTCCAGCCGCCGTCCCGGCTTCTCCGGCGCGGCAAAGCCCGATCTGGCCATCCCCCTGTACGAGCGGTTCATGGATAAGTGCCGTGAGCGTGGCTTCCGGGTGGCGCACGGACAGTTTGGCGCGGACATGAAAGTGGCCAGCGTCAACGACGGACCGGTAACGATCCTGTATGACACCGAAAACTAAGAATGGGGAACATTTATGAACATTAAAATCTTGCCCGTGGGCGAGCTGGGCACAAATTGTTATATTCTGGAGGACGAGGTCAGCAAGCTGGCCGCCGTTATTGATCCCGGCGACGAGGCCGGCCGTATTCTGGATCAGGTGAAGAAGGACGGGGTGCAGGTGAAGTATATCCTGCTCACCCACGGTCATTATGACCACACCACCGCCGTGCCCCAGCTGCACGAGGCCCTGCCCGACGCGGAAATTTATATCCATCAGGCCGACTCCCACGGGGCAGGTGGCCGTCTGTTCCCTCTGTCCAGCCAGGTGGACGACCTGCTCCTCTATGACGAGGGCGATGTTCTGAAGCTGGGCGAGCTGACCATCCAGGTGATGAACACCCCCGGTCACTCTCTGGGCAGCGTGGTGCTCAAGGTGGGCGACGTGCTCTTCACCGGCGACACCCTGTTTGCCGGTTCCTGCGGCCGCACCGACCTGCGCGGGGGCGACTACGGACAGATGCTTGCCTCCCTGAAGCGCCTTGCCCTGCTGGACGGCGACTATCATGTGCTGCCCGGTCACGACGTTTCCTCTACGCTGGCCCGCGAGCGCCAGACCAACTACTATATGAAAGAGGCCCTGAGCCAGCCGTAAGCGAATGAAACTCTATTTTATCGGGCACGATTACAAGTACGCCGCCGAGCAGATGCTGCTCACTCTGTTTCCCGACCGGCGGCCGGAATACCCCGAACTGCCTGCCTCGCAGGGCGAAGATGCGCTGTGTCTGTCCCTGCACAAAGGGGCTGTTTGGGCCACCGCCACAGCCCGACTGGTGCTGGACGGACGGCTCTATACTGCCCGCCGCCGCTGCCGGACGGCAGAGCTGACCGGCGGACTGGCAACCGACCGGGCCTGCCAGCGCATTCTGAAGCTGGCTTTCTATCAGGCGGGAACACAAGCTCTGGGCTCGCAGCCGCCCTGGGGTGCGCTTACCGGCGTGCGCCCTGTAAAAATCCCCACCAAGGCCATTCTGGGCGGCAAAACCGAAGCCGAAGCCCACACCCTGCTGAAGCAGGAGTATTTTGTGTCCCCCGACCGGGCTCAGCTGGCCATGGACTGTGCCAAAGCCAGTCTCAACCTTGACCGCTCCCTGCAGCCGGACGAAGTGTCTCTCTATGTTGGTATCCCTTTCTGCCCCACTCGATGCGCTTACTGCTCTTTCATCTCCGCTGACACAAGGCGCAGTTTGAAACTGGTTTCCCCCTATCTGGACGGTCTTTTGCAGGAAGTGGAACAGGCGGGTCTGGGCCTGAAAGAGGCCGGAAAAACCATTCGTTCCCTCTACGTGGGCGGGGGAACGCCAACAACTCTGAGCGCAGATCAGCTGGACCTGCTGCTCACCGCCATGGAGGCCCACCTGCCCCTGTCCCGGTGTGCGGAATACACCGTGGAAGCCGGCCGCCCGGACACCATTACCCGGGACAAGCTGGAGGTGCTGAACCGGCACAACATCGGCCGCATCTCCATCAATCCACAGACACTGGAGAATCACGTGCTGGAGGCCATCGGCCGGCAGCATACTGCCGGCGATATCGCCGCCGCCAACACACTGGCCCGGGAAATCGGCTTTGACTGCATCAACATGGATCTGATCGCCGGTCTGCCCCGGGACAGCTTTGAGGGCTTTCGCCGCTCCCTTGAGGGCGTGCTTGCCATGGCCCCGGAAAACATCACCGTCCATACGCTGGCCCTGAAAAAGGGTTCCCGCCTCATGGAGGAAAAGGGTTCCATCCCCTCCGGTGACGAGGTGGCCCGGATGCTGGCCTTCAGCAATGATACGCTGCGCGCGGCGGGCTACCTGCCCTATTACCTGTACCGGCAGAAATACATGTCGGGCAGTCTGGAAAACGTAGGTTGGGCCAAACCGGGCAGGGAGAATATTTATAACATCTGCATGATGGAAGAACTTCACAGTGTCTTGTCTCTGGGTGCAGGCGGCGTGACCAAGCTGGTGGACCGGAATACCGGTGCCATTCGGCGCATATCCAACCCGAAGTTCCCATATGAGTACATGGAGCAGCTGCCCCAAATTTTGGAGCAGAAGCGGAAGCTTTGGGTTCAGGACTGACAAGGAGGTCAGCGTATGGCATATCAATTGCAGGAAATCAACCGACGAGTTAAATCTGACGTAACCGAGTTTCTGGCTGAGTGCGATCAGTCTTACTCCCAGCGGGTTTCTCTGGCGGCGGACAAGATCCTCGCCAACCTGGAGCGCAGCCCCATCGTGCTGCTGTCCGGCCCGTCCGGCTCCGGCAAAACCACCACAGCACTGAAAATCGCCGAGGAACTGCGCCGCAGAGGGGTCAATTCCCACGCCGTGGCCATGGACAACTACTTTAAAACGCTGGACCGCCGCACCGTTCCCCGAACTCCAGAGGGTGACATTGACTACGAGTCCCCCCTGTGCATGGACATGGACCTGCTGGACGAACACTTCACCGCCCTGTCCGCGGGCAGGGAGATCCTCATCCCCAAGTTTGAGTTTGCCCGGCAGATGCGCAACGATGCCGCAGGCGTGCCCCTGCAGCTGGGCAAAAATGAAATCGCCATCTTTGAGGGCATCCACGCCCTGAACGATGACATCGCCGGCCGCCACCCGGAGGCCACCAAACTGTACATCTCCGCCCGCTCCAACGTGAACGAGGGCGCGGAACTGCGGTTCAAGGGCACATGGATGCGCCTGACCCGGCGAACCGTCCGGGATTATCAGTTCCGGGGTACCGACGCGGCCCAGACCCTTGATATGTGGGCCAATGTGCGCCGGGGCGAAAAACTGTACATTTCCCCCTTTAAAAACCGGGCGGACATCATCTTCGACTCCTCTCTGCCCTACGAAGTATCGGTAATGCGCAACTTTGCCCCTCCCATCCTCAAAAGCGTGCCCGAAAATAACGAGCGCTATGAGGAGATCATGGACCTGATGGTTGCCTTTGAGCATTTCGAGCCCATCGACCCGGCGCTGGTGGCCGGCGACTCCCTGCTGCGAGAGTTCATCGGCGGGGGCACTTATAAATATCACTAAACAGACTTGACTTGGCAGGGCAGGACTTGCCCCGCCCTGCCCTTATTTGGAGGAGCGCTTCATGCAGCCCATCTACGATTCCCGCGATTCGCGCTATAAAACTCCATACGGCGCCGTCCCCTGTGGGACGAGCGTCCGCTTCACCCTGCGCCCTGACCGGTCCGCGGGCTTTTCCCGTGCGTTCTTGCTGGCCAGACTGGAAATGCGGGAAAATGAAACGCTCACCATCCCTATGCCGTGGGCAGGAACACAGTTGGGTTCGGACGAATTTTCCGGTGTGCTGGATACCGGTGATTATGTGGGGCTTATCTGGTATTCCTTCGTTCTGGAGGGTCTGGACGGACGAAAAAAGGAACTGGGCAAGTATCAGCTCACCGTCTATGACAAGGGCGAGCAGGTCCCTTCCTGGTTTGGCGAGGGAGTCAGCTATCAAATCTTCCCCGACCGCTTTTCCCGCACCCACATCCCTGACCCCGTGGGCCTTGTGGGCGGGCGCACCGTCCACCAACAATGGAACGAGGAGCCGGACTACCGTCCCAACGAAAAGGGCGAGGTGCGAAACCGGGACTTTTTCGGCGGAGACCTGCCCGGAATCACCAAAAAGTTGGATTATCTGCAATCTCTCGGCGTAGAAACTCTCTATCTGTGCCCCATCTTCGAGGCAGCAGAAAATCATCGCTACGGCACAGCGGATTACAGCCGCATCGACCCCATGCTGGGAATGAACGAGGACTTCAAAACTCTGTGTGACGAACTCCACAAACGAGGTATGCGCCTGATGCTGGACGGTGTGTTCAACCACACGGGCTATGTCAGCCGCTACTTCAACGGCGACGGCTTCTATCCCGAAGCGGGCGCCTGCCAGAGCGAGAGCTCTCCCTACCGCAGCTGGTTCCAGTTCAAACACTGGCCGGACGACTATGAGCGCTGGTGGGGCATCTACTCTCTGCCCGCCGTCAACGAGAACGACCCCGGCTACCGAAGCTTCATCTTCGGCGACGAAAACAGCGTGGTCCGCCGCTGGCTGCGGGCAGGCGCGGACGGCTGGCGTCTGGACGTGGCCGACGAATTGCCTGACGACTTTGTCCACGGCATCCACACCGCCGCCCGGACGGAAAAGCCGGATGCGGTGGTCATCGGTGAGGTGTGGGAGGACGGCACCACAAAAATTGCCTACGGCGTGCGCAGAAAACATCTGCTGGGCGGCCACTGCGACGGACTGATGAACTACCCCTTCCGCACGGCCTTGCTGAACTACCTTCAGGGGCGGGGCGCGGAGCAGTTTGTGGAACAAATGGAGACCCTGCGGGAACATTACCCCCCCTTCGCCTTCTATTCCGCCATGAACGCCCTCGGCACTCACGACACCCTGCGGGTGCTCACCCTGCTTGGCGCAGGAAGCGCCCACACAGACAAGACAAAGGACTGGCGAGCTGCCCGCCGTCTGACACCCTACGAGCGTCAGTTCGGCAAAGAGCTGCTCAAGGTGGGGGCGACTGTGCTGTTCTGCTTCCCCGGCTCTCCCACGGTGTACTATGGGGATGAGGCGGGCATGGAGGGCTTTGAGGACCCCTTCAACCGCCGTACCTTCCCTTGGGGCAAGGAGGATAAAGACCTGACCGGATGGTTTGCGCAGCTTGGCAGCCTCCGCAAAAAAAGTTCAGCCCTGCGCCGGGGAGACCTGTGCTGGTTGGCTGGCGAGGGAGATTTGCTGGCCTTTACCCGCACACTGGAGGGGGAGACCATCCTGTGTGCCTGCAACGCGGGCGGGGAACCTGCCCAATTGGTCCTTGGCGAGGGGGCAGATATCCTGCTGGGCGCGGGACGCTGGACGGACGGCGTGCTTGAGCTGGCCCCACGAAGCGCAGTCATAGCACGGCTGTAACCGTTGTCCCCCAACGACTGCAACCTTTGGTTGACAAAAAGAACCCGGCAGGTGGTTGTCAAAAAACCGCTGCCGGGTTATGCTTTCTATACAATAGATCACAGGAGGTGATACCATGACACTGGGTGAAAGAATACAGGAGCTGCGTAAGGCGCGCGGCCTTTCTCAGGAGGGGTTGGGAGATCTGCTTGGGGTATCCCGGCAGGCCATCTCAAAATGGGAGAGCGACATCACCATCCCGGAGGTGGATAAGCTCATCGCCATCAGCCGGCGGTTCGAGGTGAGCGTGGGTTATCTGTTGGGCGTGGAGGATAACAAGCCCATCCCGGAACAGCAGCCGGCCCCGGAACTGACCGAGCGGGAACTGACGGCGGTGGAGGCCATCGTAAACCGGTATCTGGAGCAGCTGGAGCAGACCCGGCCCAAGCCCACGCCGCAGCCACGACGCTGGAAATGGGCGGCGGTGGTGCTGGCAGTGCTGCTGGTCATCTCATGGTCATCCATTTCCAAGCTCAACAAGCGCATTGGGCAGCTGTCGGACCAAACCCAGAACGTGCAAAATCAGGTAATTGGTGTGGAGAACACCGTGTCGGACCAGATCAACTCCCTCACCGGCCGTTTGGAAAAACTGTTGGAGGCTCAGAATCACCTGCTTAGTGAGTGGGACTGCACCCTAACCGATTACATCCCGGGCGAAAAGGCGGTTTTCTCCCTGTCCGCACGGCCCAAGGAGTATGTTACCGGCATGAGCGCGGAATTCCGCGCGGAACACAGCGCCAGCGAGTCCGTGTCCGTCCCCGCCCAATGGAATGGGCGCACCTTTACGGCGCAAATGGATGTGCCTCTGTGGGATGACCCGGCATTTTCCATCCTGCTGGACGACGGCCAAAGTCGCAAGTCCCAGCCCATGGAGACCTCCCCAGTCTATATGCTCAAATCGGATTTTGGTCTGCACGTGCCCAGCATGGGTTCCCAGACCGTCACCTGCCGCCTGACCAGACAGGAAGAGCTGATTTTGGACAAACAAGTCAACTTCGAGCTGGAGGCGCACACCCCCGGCAAATTCAACCGGGAACTTCTGCGTCCCATCAGGCTGACCGTTTTGATGCACTATGGCACACAGCTGCTGCTGCGCCGGGAACTAAATCCCCGGGACTGGGTTGCGGAGGACGGTTGGGGCCACTGGGACGTGGATGTGAGCGGCACCTATCAGGTGCAGGGCGAAGAAGACCTTGTGGTGGAAGTGCTGATCACTGACAACTTTGGCCAGCAGAACACGTGGACGATCACCAACAAGGACATAAAATACGAATAAGAACAGACCCGGCGGAACATTCCGCCGGGTCTGTTTGCATTTTATTGAATGGGCTCAAAATCCGCCGCGCCGTGCTTGCACAGGGGGCAAACGATGTCATCGGGCAGGGTGTCGCCTTCGTAGACCCAGCCGCACACCTTACACACAAAACCCTTTTTGCCCTCGGTCTCGGGCTTGGGTTTGACATTGTCCTGATAGTAGGTGTAGGTCATGGTCTCCACGTTGGAGATGACCCGGGCCTCGGTAACAGAGCAGATAAACATGCCGTGGGTGTCCAGATCCACATACTGCTCCACCTTCAGGGACAGGAAGGAGTTGATATACCGGGGCAGGAACACAAGACCGTTGTCCGCGCGCAGAACGTCCATCCCCGCAAACTTGTCCACGGTGCGGCCGCTCTGGAAGCCGAAGGTCTCAAAGACAGAGAAGGGCGCGTCGGTGGACAGGCAGTTGACGTTCATCTGACCGGTCTGCTGGATGACGTGGTGAGAGTAATTGGCCTTGTTGATGGTCACGGCAACCCGGTTGGGGGTGTTGGTCACCTGAGTGACCGTGTTGACGATGAGGCCGTTGTCCTTCTTGCCATCGCTGCTGGTGACCACATACAGGCCGTAGCCAATGTTGAACAGGGCGGTCAGGTCGTTCTTGTTGGCGGTCTCTCCCTGCTGGGCCAGATATTCCCGGCACAGCTCGTCCGCCATGGCCTCCACCTGCGCCCGGCTCTCCTCATTCAGAGCGGAGCGGATCTTCACTGTGGTATCGGTAAAGGCCAGGTTTTTGCTCTCCGCGAGCATATTGCGCATGACCTTGGCTGCCTGAGGGGCCCAGCTGCCGTTTTCCATCAGGGCCACGGTGCGGTTGCGGTAACCACGCTCGGTCAGGTGGTGGATGAATTCCCTCATGTGGGGGAACACGTCTGCATTATAGGTGGTGGTGGCAAGGACCAGCTTGCTGTAGCGGAACGCGTCCTCCACCGCTTCAGCCATGTCGCACCGGGCAAGGTCGGTAACCACCACCTTAGGGCAGCCCTTGGCGCGCAAACTTTCTGCCAGCAGCTCCACCGCCGCCTTGGTATTGCCGTAAACAGAGGTGTAGGCAACGAGAATGCCCTCGGTCTCCGGCTCGTAGGAGGACCAAATGTTATAGAGATTCAGGTAGTAGCCCAGATTTTCCGTCAGCACAGGTCCGTGAAGAGGACAGATGATGGAAATATCCAGCCCGGCGGCCTTTTTCAGCAGCGCCTGCGCCTGTGCGCCGTATTTGCCCACGATGCCGATATAGTAGCGGCGGGCCTCGCAGGCCCAGTCCTCCTCCACGTCCAGCGCACCGAACTTGCCAAAGGCGTCGGCGGAGAAGAGGACCTTGTCGCAGGAATCATAGGTCACGATGACCTCCGGCCAGTGGACCATGGGCGCGGTCACAAAGGTCAGCTGGTGACGTCCAAGACTCAGGGTATCTCCCTCGCCCACCACCATGCGGCGGTCGGTGAACTCCGTGCCGAAAAACTGGCCCATCATGGTAAAGGCCTTGGCCGACGCCACCACCACCGTTTGGGGATATGCGTTCAGGAAATTAGCGATGTTGGCGGAGTGGTCGGGCTCCATGTGCTGTACGATGAGGTAGTCGGGGTTTCGGCCGTCCAGCGCCTGCTGCAGATTGTCCAGCCACTGGTGAGTGAAGTTTTTGTCCACCGTGTCCATGACGGCCACCTTTTCGTCCAGAATGACGTAGGAGTTATAGGACATTCCGTTGGGGACCACATACTGGCCCTCAAACAGATCTACAACGTGATCGTTGACACCGATGTATTTAATATCATTTGTGATTGTCATAGCGGCCTCCTGATCAAATGGGATTGATTCCCAAAAGTATACAGTCAATATACAGGAAATTTCCCCTTTCGGCAAGAGGAAAAACGCCGCAGAGTCCATCTGCGGCGTTCTTTTTATTTCTGGGGACGCAGCACGTTTTCCGAGATCTCACTCAGCGCCTGTGATGCCTCCATGTCAAACCGATGACTGCGGGACAGGTCACCCAGAGACAGCATGCCCACCAGCTTACCGCCCTCCACCACCGGCAGACGGCGCACCTGCCGGGTGGCCATGAGCCGGGTCGCCTGACGGCAGTCATCCTCCGGCCCCACAGTATAGCACCCACGGGTCATGACCTCCCGCACCGGGGTCTGAGCCGGGTCCTCCTCCGCGGCAATACACCGCAGCACGATATCCCGGTCGGTGACAATTCCCCGCAAGCGTCCATCCGACGTGCATACGGGCAGCGCCCCCACATTGTGCCGGCTAAGCAGCCGGGCAGCCAAAGCGGTGCTGTCGGTGGTGGATACGGATACCACACTGGGATTCATCAGTTCACGAACCTGCATAGTTGATTCCTGCCTTTCCTTTTTTCGCATTTGTTCATACTATGCCCGAAAAGGCGGCAGGTTAATCCGTATTTACTTCAGAAGATCCCGGGGCGTCATATCAAATTGGCGCCGAAAAGCACGCTGAAAGGCAGAGTAGTCCTGAAATCCGCACCGGGCGCAGGCGTTCTGGGCGGACACACCGGACCGCAGCAGCCGGGCGGCGGCCAGCAGCCGCTTTTGGGTGATGTACTGATGCACAGAGCAGCCCGTCAATTCTCTGAATCGGCGCATAAAGTGGTATTTGCTGACATATACCTGTCCGGCCAGTGCATCCACGCTCAGATCCTCGGACAAATGCTCGTTGATATAGGACAGGGCCCGCTCAATTTTGGGGTCATGGCGGCTGGCCAGCGCATCCCGGTCCGTGTGATCCCGGTCCATGGCCCGGTTCAGGTGGATCATCAGCTGAAGAAACCGGGTCCGGGCCAGCAGCTCACAGCCAAACCCCTTGTCTGCGGTGGCCTGCTCCAGCTCGGTCAGCAGGTTTTGCAAGCTTTCCCGCTCCTCCCCCTCCGGGCGCATGAGAGCAAACTGCCTGCGGCGTGCCAGCCGGAAACAGGCAGACAGGTCGGCATCCTTCGTACTGTGGGAACGGATAAAACCCGGATCCAGATAGATAACCACCCGCTCATAGGGATCGTTTGGGTCGATGACCGGCTTGTGGATCAGGTGATGGCTGACCAGCAGCACATCCCACGGCTGCAGGAAATAGGACCGCCCCTCCACGATATAGCTGGCCGTGCCGGAAAGAAAGATGACGATCTTGTCAAATTCGTGGTAGTGATATTCCATCTCCTCCACACCCACGTCCCGCAGGTGAAACAGGCGAAATTCCTCGTTCAGATATCCTTTTTTGGCATAATTTGCGCTGCGTTCCACGCCAATCACCTCTTTTTATAAGGATAGAGCATTTTTTGCAATATGTAAAGCAATTTATGCGTTGTAGATTGAAAATCTTTGCGATATACTGTTGGTAAGACAAAATAGGCACATGCGGCCCAAGCCGCCGGAAACAGGAGGAAATACCATGAAGAACGAGTGCTATTACGATAACTTCGACCGCAAGGAAGACCTGGCCTTTGACTCCAAGGTAGTACACGGCGGGCAGGGCTGCGACCCCATCACGGGCGCGGTGAGCTTCCCCATTTTCCAGACCGCCACCTTCCGTCACCGGGCTTTCGGCATCTCCACGGGCTATGACTATACCCGTGTGCAGAACCCCACCCGCCAGGAGCTGGAGCGCACCATGGCCATTCTGGAAAACGGACTGGAGGGCTTTGCCTTCTCCAGCGGTCAGGCGGCCAACATGGCCCTGTTTACCTGGCTTCCCAACAACAGCCATGTAATCCTGTCCGATGACATTTACGGCGGCACCTTCCGCATCTGCGACGAGATCTTCTCCAAGTTCGGCTGCACCTTCTCCTGGGTGGACCTGTCCGATCTGGACGCCGTGCGCGCCGCCATCCGTCCCGAAACCAAGATGATCTACGCCGAGACCCCCACCAACCCCATGATGAAGGTGGCGGATATTGCCGTCCTTTCCGACATCGCCCACTCCATCGGCGCGCTGATGGTGGTGGACAACACCTTTATGACCCCCTACTTCCAGCGGCCTCTGGACCACGGTGCGGACGTGGTGACCCACAGCGGCACCAAGTATCTGGGCGGTCACAATGATACTATCGCCGGCATCGCTGTGGTCAAGAGCCAGGAGATGGCCGACTTCTTCCACGCCCAGCTCAAGTCTCACGGCAACGGCCTTGCCCCGCTGGACTGCTGGCTGCTGCTGCGGGGCATCAAGACTCTGGCCCTGCGCATGGAGCGGCACAACGAAAACGCCATGCAGGTGGCCCACTGGCTGCGCAATCATCCCAAGGTGAAGAAGGTCTACTTCACCGGTTTTGAGGATCACAAGGACTACGCCATCATGACCAAGCAGGCCACCGGCTTCTCCGGCATGATTTCCTTTGAGCTGGACAGCCTTGAGACGGCTATGAATTTGCTCAGCCGGGTGAAGATGATCCTGTTTGCCGAAAGTCTGGGCGGCGTGGAGACGCTGGTCACCTATCCCATGACCCAGACCCACGAGTCCATCCCCGCCGATGTGCGCGAGAAGCTGGGCATCAACGAGCGCTTTATCCGCATCTCCATCGGCATCGAGAACGTGAAGGATATTATCGCTGATCTCGAGCAGGCGCTTGCGTAAGAGGCACAGGATATGAACTTGAAATTCACCAAAATGCAGGCCTACGGCAACGATTATGTCTATATCAACGCCGTAGACCAGGAAATCGATGACCCCAACGCTCTGGCTCGTCGGGTGAGCGAGCGGCACTTCGGCATCGGCTCAGACGGCCTTGTGCTGGTTTGTCCCTCCCAGCGGGGTGAGTTCCGCATGCGCATGTTCAACCCCGACGGCACGGAGGGAGAGATGTGCGGCAACGCCCTGCGTTCCCTGTCCAAGTACGTCTACGACCACGGCATGACGGACAAAACCGAATTTGAGATCGAAACGCTTGGTGGCATGCAGCACATCTGGCTGACGGTGGAGAACGGCAAGGCCGTCAACATCACTGCCGACATCGGCTGTCCCCGACTGGACACCAAGGTCATCCCAGTGAACACCGAACTGCCGGAATTTATTGACCAGCCGGTGGAAATCCTTGACCGGGTGTTCCACATCACCGCTGTGTCCTGGGGCAATCCCCACTGCGTCATGTTCATTGAGGATACCGCATCCTTTGACGTGGCCAAATACGGCCCGGTCATTGAGCACCATACCGCGCTGTTCCCCAACAAGACCAACGTGACCTTCGCTCAGGTTGTTTCCCGTGACTATATCAAGATCCGTGAGTGGGAACGTGGAACCGGCGAGACCATCGGCTGCGGCACCGGCTGCTGCACTGCCGCGGTAGCCGCCGCCATGCTGGGCTACTGCGACCGCAAGGTGACCGTGGAGCAGATTGGCGGCAACCTGTATGTGGACTGGCGCGAAGAGGACGGACATGTGCGCATGACCGGTCCCTCCCACACCGTATTTGAGGGAGTTTTGTTTGATGAAGCTTGAAACACTGCTGAAAAAACTGGATTATACATTGATCGCGGGCGATCTCAACACGGAAATCGCCTCGCTGGAATATGACTCCCGCAAGGTAGGAAAGGGAAGCCTGTTCGTCTGTCTGACCGGGTTCCGTGCCGACGGGCACGAGTACATCCCTGCCGCACTGGAGGCCGGTGCCACAGCCCTCGTGGTGGAGCGTGAAGTGTCCGTTCCTGCGGGCGTGACCGTCATCCGTGTGAGCGACAGCCGCTACGCGCTGGCCCTGCTGTCCGCAGCGTGGTTTGACCACCCGGCGGAAAAGATGACCGTCATCGGTCTGACCGGCACCAAGGGCAAAACCACCACCGCCCACATGGTCAAGTCCATTCTGGAGGCGGCTGGGCACAAGGTGGGCATGATCGGCACGGTGGGCGCAGTTATTGGCACGGAACTATTAAAGACCAAAAATACCACCCCGGAGTCCTACGAGCTGCACTCCCTGTTCGCCCGTATGGTGGAGGAAGGCTGCTCCCACGTGGTCATGGAGGCCTCCTCTCAGGGGTTTAAGCTGCACCGCACGGCGGGCATCGAGTTTGATGTGGGTGTGTTTCTCAACCTGTCTCCCGACCACATCGGTGACGGAGAGCACGCCAGCTTTGAGGAATACCGCGACTGCAAAAGCATGCTCTTTTCCCAGTGCAAAAAGGGTCTTGTCAACGTGGATGACGAGCACTGGCAGGCCGTCAGCGCCAACGCCGCCTGTCCCGTGACTACCATGTCCATGGGCAGCCCGGCCGACTACACCGTGGGCGCAGTAAAAGAACTGCGTCAGGCGGGCTTTCTGGGCAGTGAGTTTTCCGTGTCCGGCAGTCTGGACGGCACATTCCTGCTGAATATGCCCGGCAAATTCAACGTCTCCAATGCCTTGGCCGCGCTGGCCGCCACCCATATGGTGGGTGTGGACGGGGACGCTATTGTAAAAGGACTGAAAGCCGTCTATGTAAAGGGCCGCACTCAGGTGCTGGACACCCCCGACCACTACACCCTGCTCATCGACTATGCCCACAACGCGGTGAGCATGGAAAATCTGCTGACCATGCTGCGCTCCTATAACCCCGGACGGTTGATCTGCCTGTTCGGCGGCGGCGGCAACCGGGCCCGGGCCCGTCGATGGGACATGGGTGAGATCAGCGGCAAGTATGCCGATCTCACCGTACTCACCATGGACAATCCCCGGGACGAAGAGGTAGAGGATATCAACGAGGATATCAAAACCGGTCTTGCCAAGCACAGCGGGAAATACATCTCCATCCCCGACCGGGGGGATGCCATCCGCTGGGCCATGGACAACGCCCGCGAAGGTGACATCATCGCCCTTATCGGCAAAGGCCACGAGGAGTATCAGGAGATCAGGGGCGTCAAGCACTTTTTCTCCGAAGAGCAGGTCGTGCGGGAGCATCTGGCCTGCCAATAAGTCCCAACAAACCGTTGCAAATCCCACACGGGTTTAGTATACTGTAGTTGATTTGTGCGGCCAACGGTTCGCAAAAGAGAGAACATCAAGGAGGAACAACATGAAAATTCTGAAAAGTCTCCCCGCGAAGCTGCTCCTCGGCCTGCTCGTCGGCATGGTCGTGGGTCTGTTCGCCCCCGAGGGTCTGATGACCATCATCGTCACCGCCAAGTACATTATGGGTCAGGTCATCACCTTCTGCGTGCCCCTGATCGTCATCGGCTTTATCGCCCCCTCCATCACCAAGCTGGGCAGCAGCGCCAGCCGGATGCTCACCGTGGCCCTTGTGCTGGCCTACGTGTCCTCTATTCTGGCCGCGTTCCTGTCCATGGGTGCGGGCTACGCCATCATTCCCGGCCTGAACATCGCCAGCAATGTGGACAGCCTGAAAGAGCTGCCCGCCGTGGCCTTCCAGCTGGACATTCCCCAGATCATGCCCGTGATGAGCGCGCTGGTCTTCTCCGTTCTGCTCGGCCTTGCCGCCGTGTGGACCAAGGCCGGCACCACCATCCGCATCCTGGCCGAGTTCCAGCAGATCGTGCTGCAGATCGTGTCCAAGATCGTCATTCCCGTGCTGCCCTTCTTCATCGGCTGCACCTTCGCCGGCCTTGCCTATGACGGCACCATCACCGGCCAGCTGCCCGTGTTCCTGATCGTCATCGTCATCGTCATGCTCGGCCACTACATCTGGATGGGCGTGCTGTACGGCGCCGCCGGTATCTACACCGGCACCAACCCCATCGAAGTCATCAAGCACTACGGCCCCGCCTATATCACCGCCGTGGGCACCATGAGCTCCGCTGCCACCCTGTCCGTGGCCCTGACCTGCGCTCACAAGTCCAAGGTTCTGCGTAAGGACATGGTGGACTTCGGCATCCCCCTGTTCGCCAATATCCACCTGTGCGGCTCCGTGCTGACCGAGGTGTTCTTCGTCATGGTGGTGTCCAAGATCCTGTACGGCCAGCTGCCCTCTCTGAGCTCTATGATCCTGTTTTGCCTGCTGCTGGGCGTGTTCGCCATCGGTGCTCCCGGTGTGCCCGGCGGCACGGTAATGGCCTCTCTGGGCTTGATCATGTCCGTGCTTGGCTTCGACCAGGCAGGCACCGGCCTGATGCTGACTATCTTCGCCCTGCAGGACTCCTTCGGCACCGCCTGTAACGTCACCGGCGACGGCGCCCTGACCATGATGCTCACCGGCTATGCCAAGAAGCACAGCATCGCAGAAGAGTCCATCGCTGCCGTAGAGCTGTAACTCCCCATATAACGCAAAAGGGCGGGACCCAACGGGTCCCGCCCTTTTCTGTTTTATTATATTCCCAGCACCTGAGTCGCGATGGCAAAGTAAATGAGTAGCGACAGGGCATCCACCACCGTGGTGATAAAGGGGGATGCCATCACCGCCGGGTCGATGCCCAGCCGTTCCGCACCCATGGGCAGCACACAACCCACCACCTTAGCACACAGCACCGTCAGCGCCAGGGCCAGACATACCACCACCGCCACGGGAACGGTCACCTCCGGGTTGCCCATCAGCATCCGATCCACCAGCATCATCTTTACAAAATTGGCCGCCGCCAGACAAATGCCGCACAGGGCAGCCACCCGCGTCTCTTTCCATACAACGGAAACCAGATCCGCAAAGGTCACCTCACCCAGTGACAGGGCGCGAATCACCGCCACAGAGGACTGGGATCCGGAGTTGCCTCCCGTGCCCGTCAGCATGGGAATGAAGGATGTCAGCACCACGCAGGCCGCCAGCGCCCCCTCAAACCCGGTCAAAATAATTCCGGTAAATGTCGCCGACAGCATCAGCAGCATCAGCCACGGGATGCGGGAACGAACCGTCTCCCATACGCCGGTCCTGAGGTAGGGTTTATCCACCGGGAGAATAGCTGCCATCTTTTCAAAGTCCTCGGTAGTCTCTTCTTCCAGAACATCCATGGCGTCGTCAACGGTGACGATGCCCACAAGCCGCTCGTCACTGTCCACCACGGGCAGTGCAGTCAGGTCATAGCGGGAAAACATTTGAGCCACTACCTCCCGGTCCTCCAGCGTATGGACGGAGAGGATGTTGGTCTCCATGATATCCCCGATCAGCGTATCCTCCGGAGACAGAAGCATCCGCCGCACGGTAACGACCCCCTGCAGGACCCGGTTTTTGATCACGTAGCAGGTATAGACCGTTTCCTTGTCCACGCCCTCAGCCCGGATCCGTGCAAAGGCCCGGGCTACCGTATCCTCCGGACGCAGGTAGACGAACTCCGTAGTCATGATGGAACCGGCGCTGTCCTTGGGATAGTTGAGCAGCCGGTTGATCTGACTGCGTGCGGAAGGTGCACAGTTGCGAAGAATACGGGAGACAACGTTGGCGGGCATATCTTCAATGATATCTACCGTATCGTCCAGATAGAGCTCATCGAGAACTTCCCGCAGTTCCTGATCGCTCAGGGCGTTGATCAGCCGTTCCTGATCGTCACTGTCCTCCAGATAGGTAAAGACCTCCGCTGCCAGTTCCTTGGGCAGCAGACGAAATACCAGAAGCAGCTGATCCGGCGCAAGTTCATCCAGAAACGAGGCGATATCCACCTCGTTCATGTTGTCCAGCTCCTGCCGAAGCTGGCGCAGCTGACGCCGCTCCACCAGATCCAGCAGGGCTTCGAAATCAAAATTTTCGTGCATGGCGATTTCCCCTTTCAAACCAATTTTTTGAAAGTGGGCGCAAAAAGGCCACAGGGTCAGTATTCCCTGCGGCAGTTGTCACCTATGCAGACGGGCACAATACTCCATCAATCCGCTCGGGCAGACTGCGCCCGGTGCTCGCTCCGGCATAAGTGATAACCGCTTCCTGTGCCCCCACTACTTCGGTCGTCCACGCAGTCCACCTCCTTGTTGTGTTATGGTACTGCTATTATAGCACCAACAAAAAAAAGATTGCAACCCCGAATTACACTATTCCTTTTCCTGTTAAAATGGTATATACTGAGGTAAGCTCATCTTACGCAAAGGAGGCCTTTCCCGTGTCTATGCGAAAGGATGCCCAACAGATCATATCCTCTGCTATTCAGGCCGCGCTGCCCGATACGGCGGTAAAAAAAGCACTGGAAGATCACAGCTTCAGTTCCGGCCGTCTCCTGTTAGTCTCCGCCGGCAAGGCGGCGTGGCAGATGGCCGCCTGTGCCAGCAGCCTTTTGGGCGACCGGATCGAGGCCGGTGTGGTTTGCACTAAATATGACCACGCCAAAGGTCTCATCGCGAACTTCCAAATTTTCGAGGGTGGTCACCCCGTCCCCGACAAAAACTCCTTTCTGGGCACTCAGGCCGCCATTGATCTGGTAAGCGGACTGACTCCGGATGACACGGTGCTGTTTCTCCTGTCCGGCGGCGGCTCCGCTTTGTTTGAAAAGCCCCTCATTCCCGAGGAGGATCTGACCGATCTGACCCGCCAGCTGCTGGCCTGCGGTGCCGACATTGTGGAGATGAACACCCTGCGCAAGCGCATGTCCGCCGTCAAGGGCGGCCGCTTTGCTCAGCTGTGTGCCCCGGCAAAAGTCTATTCCATTGTTTTGTCCGATGTGCTGGGTGATCCGCTGGACATGATCGCCTCCGGCCCTGCCTACCCCGATAGCACCTCCTGTGCCGACGCCCGGGCAGTGGTGGAAAAATACAGTCTTAAGCTCACTGCGCAGATGAAGCAGCTGCTGGAGGTGGAAACGCCCAAGCAGTTGAACAATGTGGAGACCCGCATCACCGGCAGCGTGCGTCAGCTGTGCGCCAGCGCCGCCGTCACCTGTCAGGAGCTGGGTTATCGCCCCGTGATTCTCACCGACTGTCTGGACTGTGAGGCCCGTGAGGCCGGCAGTTTTCTGGCCGCTATTGCCCGCACCGCCGCGCAAGGCAACGAGAGCGTGGCCTTCATTGCCGGCGGCGAAACGGTGGTCCACCTGACCGGCTCCGGTCTTGGCGGCCGCAATCAGGAACTGGCCCTGTCCGCTGCAGCCGGGATCGCCGGACTTGAAAACGTGCTGGTCTTTTCCCTCGGTTCCGACGGTACGGACGGCCCCACCGATGCCGCCGGCGGCATCGTGGACCAAGACACCTGCGCCCGGCTGGTCGAAAAGGGCATTTCCATCCACGACGTACTGCGGGAGAACGACGCCTACCACGCCCTGCAGCAGGTGGACGGACTGATTTTTACCGGTGCCACGGGCACCAACGTGAACGATGTAAGCATTCTACTGGTCCGCCGCTGACTGTTACACAAAAAATCCCCGGAAACGCAAGTTTCCGGGGATTTTGTTTTTTGGAAATCAGATGAGGTTCTTCTCGGTCTCGGGGTTGAACAGGTGGACCAGGTCGGCGCGGAAAGTGAAGCCGATCTGAGAACCGAAGGCAAAGCCGGCGCGGTGTTCCTTGTCCAGGTCGGCGGTCTGGACGATCAGGATGATGTCCTTGCCGGCAGCGTTGACGTGCAGGTGGATCTGAGAACCCATCATCTCGGACACGTCCACGGTGCCCTGAATCACGTCGGCACCCTCGGCTTTGAGCTGGATGTGCTCGGGACGGATACCCATCTTGATGTCCATAGTGCCCACGCCGTTAGCGGCCAGCTTGGCGTTCTGCTCAGCAGTCAGGGCGACAGTAGCGCCACCCACCTCAACAGCATAGGCGTCGCCGTTCTTGACCAGCTTGGCGTCGAACAGGTTCATCTGGGGAGCGCCGATGAAGGTGGCCACGAACAGATTGGCGGGATGGTCGAACACTTCCTGAGGAGTGCCGATCTGCATGACCCAGCCGTCCTTCATGATGACGATACGGTCACCCAGGGTCATAGCCTCGGTCTGGTCGTGGGTCACGTAGATAAAGGTGGTATCGATACGCTGACGCAGCTTGATGATCTCGGCACGCATGGCGTTACGCAGTTTGGCGTCCAGGTTGGACAGAGGCTCGTCCATCAGGAAGACCTGAGGCTCACGCACGATGGCACGGCCGATGGCCACGCGCTGACGCTGACCGCCGGACAGAGCCTTGGGCTTGCGGTCCAGCAGCTCGGTGATCTCCAGGATGCGGGCAGCCTCCTGAACCTTGGCGTCGATCTCCTCCTTGGGCAGCTTGCGCAGCTTCAGGGCGAAGGCCATGTTGTCATACACGGTCATGTGGGGATACAGAGCATAGCTCTGGAAGACCATGGCGATATCACGGTCCTTGGGCTCCACATCGTTGACCAGCTTCTCGCCGATGTACAGCTCGCCCTCGGAGATCTCTTCCAGACCGGCGATCATACGCAGGGTGGTAGACTTACCACAGCCGGAAGGGCCGACCAGAACGATGAATTCCTTGTCGGCGATGTCCAGGTCGAAGGCATGCACGGCCTCAAAGCCGCCTTCATAGATCTTCTTCAGCTTCTTCAGGGTAACAGTAGACATAGTTTCTTGACCGCAGGGATCCTGCCTCCGCAGAGGTCCCCTCGCGCACAGGGAGTGACCCTGAGCACTTTACGACAGGTCTCCACGCTGCCGCACCGCCGGCCGGCGGATTTTCCTCCTTTAATTTACCTCTGTACGACTATGAAAATGGAGTAGGCGCACAGGGCTTGAATGAGGTATACCAAGGGCCAAACGGCCGCAAAGTACCATTGGTAGTTTAATACAATACCTTGCCTTTGTCAAGGAAAAGCAGGGCACAGGCCCTGCTTTTCGTCATTTTCGTCTTTTCCCGGCAAGAAATTTGGGCAACCTGCTCAAGAAACGGGTCCCAGCATAACGGGCATGAACTGCTCCACCTTTTCCGCCCGGGCGGTGTCGTTCAGGGCGAGAATATACATAGACTGTTTCACATCTGTGCCGGAACCCAGATAGGTGTCCTCAAAGGTAGCAGCGGAGCAGTTGATGGTCTCGTCCGAGGTGAGCAGGCGCATGGTGTACTCATCGCACACGATGAAATCCAGCTCGTCCGCAGCCAGATACATGGCCAGCTGCATACTGCCCATGCCGTCCTCGCTGGCCGCGCTGGGAAAGGTCAAAAAGTTCAGCTCCTCGGGCCATTCAGCCTGCTGTGCCAGCTCCTCCACCTTGGGTCGCAGCAGCTCGTAACAATCCGTCTGAATGCCGATATACAGATAATCTCGGGTCGCGGCATTTGCTCGCCAGGTGACCGTGAAGACCACCGCCACGATCAGGGCAAAGACCCCCACCAACATGTGCAGCCAGTAATAGTGAAAAATATAATTAATTTTTTCCTTCCTACTCATTTGGCGCAACAGCTCTTTGGCTCTGGCCCGATCAGCATCCTGTCTCATTCCAAAAACTCCCTTTATCTGTTGTTTCTTAGAGTATATCGGACCCAGCCCGAAACCGCAAGTAAACAAACTGTAAACGTTTCCACGACTCACTGCAAAAAACAAGACACGAACACACCCTCCGCGGCAACGGCCAGCTCTGTCCAGACGCCGGCACGTTTTCAACTCCCCCGATTGACGAAAACCGCCCCGCCGCAGTTGCGGCGGGGCGGCAAAAAAATCGTCTTACATCTGAACGGCTCCACCCAGGAGAACCTTCTTCACGTTCATCTTGTGATCCACGAAGATCAGGTCGGCCCGCTTGCCCACTGCAATCTGTCCCCGGTCGGTCAAACCAAGGCAGGTTGCAGGGTTCAGAGAGGCAAACTTGAATGCGTCCACGATGGAGGCGCCGGTGTGCTTCATAAAGTTGCGGCAGGCCACCTCCAGCGTCAGCTTGGAACCGGCGATTTCGCCCTCGTCGTCAAAGTTGATGTCGGTCACGCCGTCGTATCCGGGGGGCACAGGCCCGTCAAACTCACAGGTGTCGGAGATGAGGATGATGCGGTCATCTCCCTTGATCTTGCGCACCAGACGCTGCATATAGGGGTCAACATGGATGCCCCGGCTGTCGGAGATCAGTTCGGCATAGATATCCTTGTTGTAGTTGACCGTCTCATCCACGCACACGCCCCGGCACTCAGGATACTTGGGCAGGTCGCCCGTGGCGTTGGTGTGGTGGGTGCCGATGCACAGGCCGTAGGGCATGATGGCCTCGATCTGGGCAGGGGAGGCCTCGGAGTGGGCCACGGTGAACTTAACGTCGGGGTTGATCTTCTTGGCAGCCTTGACAAAGTCCAGAATACCCTCCCGCTCGGGGGCCAGCGCCCACACGCGCACGCTGTCGCCGGCTTTCTCCAGAATGGGCATATAGTCGGCAGGAGCCAGGGGCGCCTTCCAGGGGTTGTTGGAGCGGTCCGCGCCGAAGTTGGGGTTCAGATAGGGGCCTTCCATGTAGAAGCCGCCGATGCTGGGGGCCTTCTCGGTTCCCATGACCTCCTTGACGGTGTCGATGTCCGCCAGCCACTGGTCTTTGTTGCGATTGAAGTAGAGCACCGCCATCACGGTGGTGGTGCCGTGGCTCAGGTGGTGCTTTGCCACGTGAGCGGGGTCCTCAAAGAAGTACTTGCCCGCACCGGAGTGGGTGTGGATGTCGATCAGTCCGGGGCCCACGTAGGCACCCTGAGCATCAACGATCTCGCAGCCCTCGGGGATGGGGGTTGTGCGCATCTCCCCGTAGCCGGTGATGACACCATCCTCCACAAACAGAACGGCCTCGGGGATCAGGTGATCCTTCATGACCAGTTCCGCGTTGATAATTGCCAACATGCTTATCACCTACTCTTGCAAAATAAACAGGGCCGCACGGCCGTAGCCGCGCGGCCCTCAACGAGCTTATGCAGTCAGGCGGCTTGAATTAGTAGCCGACCTTCTCCCAGCACTCGAAGGGAGCAGCCAGTTCCTCGCTGATGTAGACCTGAGTCTTCTTGGTCTGCAGCATGGAGCTGGGGATGTAAGGAGTGATGGGACCATGGGTGACCAGACGGGAGGTCATACGCTGCCAGCTGGAGAAGGTACCGCAGGTAGCCAGAGCATGAACCTCGATACGCTCCTTGGCGCGCATCACGTCCAGAGGACCGATGGTAGCAGCCTTGGGAGGCACGTTGGCGATGTCGCCGGACTGGCCGAAGGTGCCGTTCAAGGAGTTCTGCATGATGGTCATGGGATGCAGGGTGACCAGCTGAGCGGGCTGATTCAGCCACTCCTCGATGTCACCGCTGCCGATGAACTCGGGAATGGGATCCACGAAAGCCATGTGGCCGGTCCAGCCAGGAGAGGTGGATGCGATGTCAGCGCCGCCGCCGGAAACCTCGTGGATAATCTTGGAGTAGTCCTTGATGTTCTCGTTGGTGGGGTAGTAGACGTTCTTCAGAGGCATACGCAGCTTCTCGTCGATCTGATAGTACAGGTACTTCAGCATGGAGTGAGCAAAGCCGGCCTCGTAGGTGACAGGGGCGATGTTGCCGTCCTGGTCAGCCCACTCGTCCTCAGCAAACAGGGACACCTTGGAGCAGTCGATCTGGAAGTAGTTGATCAGCTGAGCCAGGGGGATGTAGGTGTCGGGCTCGGGGTTGCCCAGGATCATGGAGAAGGGACGGCCAGCCTCGGCAGCTTCCTTCAGGCGGGAGAACAGGGTAGCGATCAGGACAGGATGGGGGTTCATCATGACCTTGACGTTGAATTCAGGATGCCACCAGGCCTCGCGCTTCTCCAGGTCTTTGCCACTGAGCTTGCGGACGCGCTCGCAGACCTCTTTGTCCTTGAAGGGGACGAAGTCGGCAGGCTGGAAGTCAAATTTGGTTGCGGGATCGACTTTAATCATTGGAGATCATTCCTTTCCAAAATAATGGTAACTTGATTTTACCATAGCTTCTTATCTTTTGCAAGGACAAGCTATCCCCTTTTCTTGCTTTTCTGCACCGGGATTTCAGGGGAATATCCCCCTTTCTTGCCCTCATCTCCAGGGATACACGGCGTCAGATTTCCTGTCGGGTCAGCATATCGCACAGGTCCGCGGCATGCTCAGCAAGCCCCGCCCGGATGCGCAGGCACAGCGCCCGCAAAGAGAATTCACTTCCCGTGAGCAGACGTTCCAATGCAGGCGCCAGTTCCCAGTCCATGGCATCGGAGTAGACCTTTGCCCCCGTCACCACGCCGGACTCCACCTGCAGCTGCAGCTGGATGCTGCCCCAGTCAAAGCGCTCCTCGCACTCAAAGGACAGGGGCAGGCGGGGGCCGTACAGCCACTCCCGGCTTCCGTTGCGCTCACGCAGGCGCTCCACCGTTTCAGGATTCAGCCGACTCCCATCCGCCCGCTCCAAGGGCAGGGCATAGACCGCAGCAAATGCGTTTTCCATAGCCTGAGCCATCCGCTCGCAGGTCAGGCCAGGCACCAGCTCGACCAGATTGACCACCCGGGAGCGCACGGACTCCACGCCCTTGGCCTGAAGCTTGGCCTTGGAAGGACTAAGGTAGCGGGCCAGCTTTTCTCCGTCCACGTCCACCAACAGGGTGCCGTGGTGATAGGCCTTGCCCTTGCTGTGGTAAAAGGCGTTTCCGGAAAACTTGCGTCCGTCTGCCAGCACATCGTTGCGTCCGGAGCGCTCCACGCTCAGCCCCAGTTCGCCGCAGGCCGCCTCAATGACCCGCAGCTGCCGGTCAAGGTCGTACTCCTCTTCATTCACCAAAAAGGTGAAGTTCAGATTACCCAGATCGTGGAACACTGCGCCACCGCCGGACAGGCGGCGGGCCAGATGCCCGCCTTCTTCCTCCAGCAAAGAGGTACGGCACTCCTTCCACGGGTTCTGGTTACGTCCAATCACCACCGTGTTCTGATTCTGCCACAGATAGAGGATACACTCGCCAGGCTGCACCGTCTCCATCAAAATCTCCTCCACCGCCAGATTGCGGTAGGGATCGGTACAGTCCGTCCGATAAAGTCTGATTCTGTCGATCATAAACGTTCCTCAAAAAAGTTTATTTGCCGGCCTCCTGGCCCAGCTTGCGCATCTGCGCGATGCACTCGGCGGGCACATCCGCCTTGTAAACAGAGCTTCCGGCTACCAGCACGTTGGCGCCCGCCTTCACGCAGGTAACCGCGCTGTTCAGGTCCACGCCGCCGTCCACTTCCAGGTCGCAGGCAGGATTGTGCTTGTCCAGCAGGGCGCGGATGGCGGTCACCTTGGGCATCATGTGCTCCATGAACTTCTGGCCGCCAAAGCCGGGCTCCACCGTCATGACCAGCACCATGGCACACTTGTCCACAAATGGCAGGATTGCCTCAGCCGGGGTGTTGGGCTTGACCACCACACCGGCCTTCTTGCCCTTGGCGCGGATCTTATCCAGGGCGGCGTGGATGTTTTCCTCGGTATCCGCCTCCACGTGGACGGTCACGATATCCGCACCCGCATCGCAGAACACGTCCACATAGCGCACGGGCTCGGTGATCATCAGATGCACGTCCAGCACCTGCTCCGTCAGGGGGCGGATCGCCTTAATAATATGGGGGGCAATGCCAAAGTTGGGAACGAAATGGCCGTCCATCACGTCCACATGGATGTACTCAGCACCTTCGATCTTTTTGATCTCGCCGGTCAGGTCGGCGTGATCGGCAGCAAACAGAGAGGGGGCGATTTTGATGTTCATAACGGTTCCTCCTTGAATCGGAAATCGGAAAAAAGGGCTTGTCCCAAGAGAGACAAGCCCTTTTTTGTTTTCGTGATAAAGCGGTTTAGCGCTTCTTCCACTCCTCGTACTGCTCCATGTAAGCCTTCTCCTCAGGCAGGAACTTGCGCTTGGTGTCCACGACCTCGCCGTTGTTGTACTTGCGATCGTTGATGGGGTCGTTGGTGCCCATAACGGTAACGTTGACCTGACGATGACGGGCACGGACGTGGTCCCAGTCGATGAAGTAGACGTGAGCGAACTCACCGCAGTCCAGAACGCCGTCCTTGATGGTGACAGCCTCGCTGCGGCAGAACAGGGAGGAACGCAGGTGACCGTCGGTGTTCATAGAGGTGAAGTTGCCGGGCTCGTCAACATAGCGGCCGAACTGAGCATGGACGGGGCCGGGATGACGGTAGTCGCCCTCGTTGGTGTAGTCGGGGATCAGCTTGCGCATGATGTCCAGCAGGTCATGCTGCAGGAACTCCAGATCGAAGGAGTCGAAGTCGTGAGAGCACTCCTGGATCATAACGCAGCAGGTGGTGTG
>SVLE01000051.1 GCA_015068065.1 Oscillospiraceae bacterium
CACGCCGGTGATCTTTTTGTAGCCGGAGGTGGCACCAAACAGACCGAAGTACATTTCGATATCGCTCTTGTACATGGCGGGGTTGTCCTCGTCGATCTTGATGGTCATGCCGGACACGGTGTGGCCATTGCCATCGAAGGAGCCGCCAAAGCAGAACGTATTGTAGTGAGCGTAGCCGGTGATGGAGGGCCAGCCGCCGTAAGCAGGCGTGCCGCCGATGGGCACCCAGTTGCCCCAGCCGGACAGGTCAATGTCCGCGATCATCTTGTAATAGATCTTATCGCTGTAGCACAGGCGGACGGCGTTGAGCTGCTCAGCGGTCTTGATCAGGTAGGGGTCCTCCTTGGTGCCGGTGCCGCCGGCGAAGTTAAACTCGGGATTTACCCGGCGTCCGGGCAGACCCACGGTGTTGCCCTCGGCCATGTTGATGTCGGTCAGCATGGCCTTGGGGATGAACTGACCGGCGTTGTCCATGCACCACTCACCCACCATGCCGCCCGGGAACATGTCGTTCACATCCACAGCGTAGAGGGTGGCGGCACCGCCGTGGCTGCTAAGGCGGCTGATCTCAACGGCATCATCACTGGGCGCGTCGTACAGGGGCAGCTTGAATTTGTCGCCGTAGAGCTTGTCCAGATCGGCGGGCACATTGAGGCTCTTATACCACTGACCCATGGGGTTATAGTACTTGGCGGTGGCTACATACTGCTGCTGTTTGCCGCCCACGGAGCCGTAGCTTAATGTGGCTCCGGTGACAGGGTCGACATTCTGACGGTCACGGGAGAACTGCTGCATATCGTGGGTGTAGGAGTCCTGATTGTAGAGGTCCTTCACCCAGATGGTATAGGTAACGGTGACGGTATTCTTGTCCACGTAGTTGATCTGGGCGGCGCAGCCCTTCTGCAGCAGGTGCAGGGGCGCGGACTCGTAGGTGATCCCCTCGTAGAAGAAATAGCCCGGGTTGGCCCGATAGGTGGCGGTGGCGGTGACGAAGGAATAAGGCTCGGGCTTCATGGTGCTGAACACGGTGGCGGAGGTGTCCAGATAGAACATCTTCCTCGCCTCCCCCGGCGTGGTGGAGCGGCCGGAATTCAGTTCCAGCCTGGGCACGTTGTTCTCCAGCACCAGAGCATCGGGATTCATGGTCTTGATCATGCCCTCGCTCTGCTTGGTGTCGCTGGACCAGGGGTCGCTGTAGGTGCCCACGGGGTTATTGCCGCACTTGATGCGCTCGCCGTAGGTGACGGTGAGTCCATCATCGTTGGCACGCATGTACATGAGCTTGCCCTTGTAGAGCACCACGTTCCACTTGATGCTCTGGGTCTTCACGTCCGCTACGTTGGCCTCCATCACCGGAACGGTACAGGGTGCAGCCACGTAGTTTGCATGTTCCGTATTTCGGTCGGGGGTAGAGTAAAACAGGGCGTTGCCATTGGTCACGGTCAGATAGCCAAAGTCGCCGTCCTGGAACTTATCCACGGTTGTGCCCGTGGGTTTGGCGACGGCAGTGCCCTCCAGTTTGGGGAAGGTGTAGGACATCTTCATGGTCCTGCCGTCACTGCTGATGGACTTGACGATGGCGTTGCCTTCGTTGATGGTGTTGGTGGTACCGCTCTTGAATTTATAGTCGGCAACGGTGGCCTTGATCTTGACGGTGACGTTCAGGGTATAGCTCTTTCCGGTCTGGAAGCGGCCGTACTCGTCAAAGGTGCCGCTCCAGTCGCAGTAGGACACGTAGGAGTTCCAGTCCGCGGGGACGGTGGCGGCAAAGTCCGGCCGCTCCCCCACCTTGGGTGCGGTGACGGTCACGCGGGCGTTGTTCTGCTCGGTGACGGTGGCGGCATCCTTGGTGGCCGGGAAGGTGTACACCAGACGGTATCTGCTGTGGTCGCTGTTGAAGTAATACTCTTGATCGGTCGTTTTCCCGTTGACGGTGCTGCTGAGCATGAGCAGGTTGAACATATAACCCTTGCTGTTGAGGTGCAGGGTCACGTCAAGAGTATACTTGGTACCCGCCTTGAAGCGGCCGTTGGAGTCCAGAGCACCGCTCCACTTGATGCTCTCCACATCCACATAGCTGTTGCCGGTCTTGATCTGGGAGGCGGTGGCGGGGGCGGCGCCGGCCATGGGCGCGGACAGGGTCAGCGCCAGGGAGTCGATACGCTCCATGGGCATCTTGCCGCCGTTGTCCTGAATGTAGTAGTCAAAGCGGTGGTAGACGATCATAGTCTTGCCGCTGTCCTGCACGAAGTAATGGAAGGTGTTTTCCAGCTTCTTCTCGTTAACGGTGAGATCCTCCGGGGCGATGGCTCCGCCGAAGATCTTCTGATCCGGCTTCGTGGCCTTAAAGGTAAAGATGACGCCGTAGGCAATGTCGGACTTGAAGCCGCCGTTGGCGTCCATATCACCCACCCACTGCATATCAGACAGCTCGAAGTACTCCGAATTGGAGTACCAGACGTCTTCCTTGGCGGCGGGTTTTTCGCCCAGCTTGGGTTCCTCCACCATGATGTTCAGCTTGGTGACCTTGGTGACCGCCGATGCAGGCACGGTCACCATGCCCATCACCGTACACAGGCACAGCAGCAGGCACAAGAGTTGTTTCAGCTTTTTCATGTCGCTACCTCCTCAAATTCCCAACAGTTGTTTCTTCTTGGCGGTAAATTCTTCTTCGGTGATCACGCCCTGTTCCAGCAGGTCCTTGTATCGCTTGATTTCTGCCACTGCGTCCACATTGGCCGCGGGTGCTGCAGCAGTCCCCATCACTATGCCGCCGGTCTGCTTTGTCTCCGGGGCACCAGGGAAAGCCACCCGCATGATGGCGCGGGCCAGCTGCTCCATGGTGGCAATATTTTCTTTATAGCTGTGCATATAATCGCGCTCATCGGGCATGTCGTCATCGAAGCTGGGGCCGCTCATATCGGCAGTAAACACATCCCAATAGGGATGGTCAAAGTAGATTTCTACGTTGAATTTCTCAAAGGGCTCAGGCACATCAAAGCGCGGCCGATCGTAGTTGTCCTGCTCATCCTGACCCCGCAGCTTGCGGGCGGCCTCCTCCAGCTTCACCTGAGTACGGAACATTTGGATCTGGGTCGACATATCCTCAATACGGTCGGGCACGGCACTGGGATAGCGCATCAGACCGGCGGCGCTGCCCTCAAAGACGGGGGTGCTGTCCTCCTTGATGACAAAAGACTTGATCTGGCTGCCCTCAAAAATGGTCTTGTCCAAATTCTTATCCATGCACAGCAGGCGGTTGTTGGTATCAAACACGAACTTGGTGTCAAACCAGCCGAAGTCTACCGCTTGGGTGATCTGAAACTGCTGCTTGAGCTGGGCATTTTCCTCCCGGAAGGTCATGTAGGCACGGAAATCCTCCACGCTCATTTTTTTCTCAGCCCCGCTGGGCAGGTCGGTCACTCCGTAACAGTCACTGCAAATGTACTGACCGTCAATCTTGCTGGGAAAAATCCCCTTCACTTTGCCGCCACAGATGGCGCAAGGGTCTTTTTTCGAAAACAATCCCATGTTTTCCCTCCTAACCTTTATCGGGTTCCTCCCCGGCCCCCGCCGGAGAAGCCGCCTCCGCCGCCCATGGAAATGCGGCCACCGCTGCCGCGGCTGCGCTTCTGCTGTACGCGGGTAACGTAAGCAAATGTCAGTGCGCGGTTGTAGCTTGCGGCATATGTGATGTTTCGTTCATAACGCTCGATTTGCGGTGCCGCCTCGGGATAGAGCTGCTTGATCTGGGGTGCCACCTTGTCGGCGATACCCAGCAGCATAGCATAGACCATATAGTCCTGCCAGATGACCGTCTCGCCTACTCCACGTTCGTGTATCAGGGAGAAGTCCAGCAAAAATCGTTTTAGGCCCCAGATCTGATCCAATTGCTCCAGACCCGGCTGGGTTAGGTCACGTCGGCTTCTGCACTGCGTGCCCTTCAGCCAGCCGCCATTGTACATGGTGCGCTGGGCGTCACTTTTGCAGGAATCCACAAAGGCAATCAGCGGCCTGCGGTTGCGCATGCAGTAGTATTGCAGCTCGTCCGGCTGCAACGTGCCGTCCGCTCCGGCAGCTGCTTCCAGCACGGTATACAGCACATCGTCGAACTCATTTCCGGTGCGCGGAGCGCGGGCCAGCCGCAGGCTGACCTTGTTGGAGCGGTCATCTTGTTCCACCGGTTCCAACGCTCCGTCTGCGATGAGCCGCAGCAGGTAGGCACCCATCAGTGTATCTTCCTGGCATACGCGATCGCTCAGTCCCAGATGATAGGTCACGTTCAGGTTGCCGTCGTTGGGTACGTCACGGAAGTAGTCCACCTGCTTCAGCCGCTTGGCCGCCTTTCGCTTTCCCATGCCGAACAGCCACTTAAAGAATCCCACGATGGCCCACGCGCCGCCCCCGAAAAACACCAGGGCAAACAGGTAGTCATCCAGGGTCAGCTCCACATCCTCCTCGGATGGGCCATCATAGTCATAGTCGCTGCCTTCCATCGCTCTGGCTTTGACTTCCTCAAAGCTGCCTTCAGCAGTGCGTTCCGGAGCAAGCAGTCCCTTCTTCATGGACAGCATCAGCGTCGCGTGCTGACCGCTTTTCAGGGGTTCTTCACTCCATGCTCGGATCACACCGTCCTCAAAGGCCACCTGGCCGTCAAAGCCAAAGCCCCACACATCGCATTCTTCATCCGTGAGAGGAGTGCCGTCCTGATTGCAGACAGTCAGCACCACATCGCTGGGAAAGACACTCATGTCATCCACGAAGCGGTGGTTGAAGCCGTCGGCATCGGAATAGGCACCCGCAAGACCATGCACCACATACTCAATGGCATAGCGATTTTCGCCGTATTCGCTGATGCCCCAGCACAGTTCCACGCCGTCTTTGGTTTCCACAATGCCGCATTTATTCGCCTTTTCCTCAAAGGACGCACCTACATCCCAGTTTTCCACAAAGGTATACCGACCATCTTTATCGCTCACCGAAAAGTCGGTAATAGACAGGTAGCCGCTGTCGTTCCGGGCCAGATAGAACTCTGTACCCTCATCCGTCTGGGCATGCCACGTTTGGGTGACATAGGCCGATCCGTCCGGCCGCAGCGCGACCTCAATTTCCATTTCCGGCACGCGGTTGGCTGCGGACACCGGAGATACGAAAAACAAAACGCAAACAGCTGCGATCAGCAAAGCCGTAAAGGTCTTTTTCATCTTCTCACTTCATGCTGGGCATATCAGCCTTTTCCTCCACCGATTCCAGATAGTCACGCTGGCGGAAGCCGAACAGACCACCCAACAGCGAGGTGGGGAACATACGCAGTTCGCGGTTAAGCTTGGTCACGCTGTCGTTGTAGATCAAACGGCTGGTGCGCACCATCTTTTCATAGCTGTCCACCGCGTTCATGCACTTGATATAGTTTTCGTTGGCCTTCAGTTCGGGGTACTGCTCGGCCACCATGGAGATGCGGCCCAGAGCCTCGGTGATCATGTTCTCCTGCTTGAGAACATCGTCGGGAGTGGACTTGGCAGTGATCACGCTACGGCGGGACTTAATGGTTTCGATCAAGGTCTGGGCCTCGT
Source organism: Oscillospiraceae bacterium (assembly GCA_015068065.1). Lineage (GTDB taxonomy): Bacteria > Bacillota > Clostridia > Oscillospirales > Oscillospiraceae > Lawsonibacter. The sequence goes on from SVLE01000051.1 coordinate 5,574, forward strand.
GAGCGGCGTAGCCCTTGGTCAGGTCCAGCAGCGCGGTCAGCGCATCAAAACGAGAAGACAGCTGCACGCCAATCTGGCTCATGGCGTTGTTGATGTTCTCGTCCATGACTACCAGCTTGCGCTGGACACCGATGGCCCATACAATCAAAAGAACGACTACCACAGCAAGAATAATACCGGTCATAATAAATTCCTCCTGAAAAATTGAATTTCGCCTCTTGGCTTACCTGTATCATAATCCACACAGATAAAAAAAGGGGGCGCACTGCCCGAACAGCACCAAAAAGGTACCGAATCGACAGTGCGTCCCATTTAGGGTAAACGTCGCTTATAGCATGACCTGTCCGCGTTGAAATGCGCGTTTGAGATATGCTTCCTTCACTTCATGATAGTTCCCCCGCGGCAGCGGGATCTCGGTCAAGCAGGACATAGTGATGGAATGAGAGGATAGATTCTGTATGTAGTCCAGATTGACGAGGTAGGATCGGTGTGGACGCAGAAACATGCCGCTGGGTTCCAGCTGCTTGCTCAACTCATCCAAACTGCCCACGCTTTCCAACACCTTTCCGCTGGTCAGGTGAAGGAACAGCGTCCGATGGATCACTTCGCAGTATTCCAGTTGTCGCAGCTCGATGCGGGTGATCCCACTCTTGCACCGCAAGATCAAACTTTCGCTGTGCTCCTTTTCACAGGCCGCAACGGCGGAGTCCATCAGCCGGAGAAAGCTTTCCGCCCAGATGGGCTTGAGCTGATAAAAATAAGCACCTACCGTGTAGGACTGTACTGCGTATTCCGCGGAAGACGTCAAAAAGATGATCTTCACATTGGTGTCATACCTGCGAATCTCTGCCGCCGCATCGATCCCGGTCTCACCCGGCATCAGAACATCCAGAAACAGGATATCGAATCGGGTTCCCTTTTCGATTTCCGCCAGCAGCTCCAACGGGCTTTGGAATGCGGTATATTCGATTTCCTGATTGCGGTCCACCCGATATCGGTCCAAAAGAACACGCAATTCGTTGAGAACAGAAATGTCGTCGTCACAGAATGCGATTTTTATCATACCGGGTCACCTCCACGCATATACCAAGTCGAATATACTATAACACATTTTACTCTGCCTGACACCGTTCTGCATGAAATGCATTAATTATGTCCTGAATCGCAATTGGCAAAACAGTTCCCCCTGTGGTACAATTAAACCGATTATTGGTCGCAGTTTGCGAATTCCAAGGAGTGATTCCATGAATATTGCTACATATTCCCCTGCACTAACGCTACTGTATGTGTTCGCCCTCCTTTGGATTTTGATGGGTGTGGATCCAAAAGCCTTCAGCCGAAAAGAACATTTGCTGATTCTTTTTGTCCTTGTGCTTCTGAGCGGCGGAAATCACCTGCTGCGTGAACTGATCGGTCCAGCGACATACGGAAAACTTCTGTTTTTCTGTATGCACCTGCCCACCTTTTTTATGTTTTTGCACATTGCAAAGCGCGGCATCATTAAAACGGCCTTCATGATTCTGACCGCCTTAGTCTTCACCACACCTACTGTGCTCATCGGCAATTTGGTACGCCGTGTTCTGCTCACAGACTTGCCCCATGCATTGCTGCTGGCCAATTTGATCTCCTACATACTGATGCTTCTGGTGGCCCAGTTTGTTTTCCGTAATGGCTTCAACTATTTGATCATTCATGGCGATACCCGGTTGTTCCTGCTTTTCTCCATCATCCCGTTGGTCTTCTACGTTTATATGCTGGCAGCCGTTAATCTGGACTTTTCCGCACTCTCTTCTCCTCCCGGATATGTGGTTCGCATGATACCGTCCATTGAAGCCTTTGGCTTCTATTTCCTGCTGCCCTACATCTATAAATCCCTCAGAGAAAAAATGCTTCTGAAATCCGCGCAGGACGCTTTACAGTTGACACTCTCCTCCTCTGAAAACCAGATTTCTCTGCTGAACGAAACCAACGCTCGAATGGCGATCTACCGCCATGATGTGCGTCATCAGCTCATCATGCTGGAGGGACTGCTGTCCGGCGGAAAAATCGAGCAGGCTCACGAATTTGTCAAAGCCGCCATGGCTGATCTGGATGCCATCACCCCGAAGCGGTTCTGCGAAAATGAGACGGTCAACCTGCTGTGTTCCTCCTATGACAGTAAGGCCCAGCGTTTGGGCGTTCAGCTGAAGATAAACGCCCGCCTTCCCAACAGTCTTCCGCTGTCTGACACCGAGCTGTGCTCCGTGGTATCCAATGGTCTGGAAAACGCACTGAAGGCCGCGTCTCATCCGGAAGTAACCGACAAATGGGTGGAGTTTTACTGCGAACACAAGCAGAACAAACTTCTGATCCAGATCAAAAACCCCTATAGCGGTCACATAACCATGCACAACGGTCTGCCCGTTTCCGCGCAGGAAGGACACGGCTATGGCTGTCACAGCATTCAGGCCATCGCCCAGCGCAACGGCGGCCTGTGCTCCTTTGATGTGGAAAACGGTTTATTTGCCCTGCGTCTGATTCTTCCTCTGCCAACTGACTGCAACAACCAAAGCAGAACGGTCTGACACCAAGGTGCGTTTTACTCCTCCTGTGGTGCCCAAATGGTGCCCACACTCAGCGGAATGCTATGTGAATATATCTTTGGGCTATAACAAAAAGTATTAACTTTCATTGAAACAACGCATTTTAAATCACTTTAAATGGCTTTACATGGCAAACCAGGGCCTCTCCCCTCTCTCGAAATCAGTTTGCGGGCAACCGCACGTGGGTTCGAATCCCACCCGCTGCGCCAGAAAAATGAAC
>SVLE01000011.1 GCA_015068065.1 Oscillospiraceae bacterium
TATCTACACCAAAGCCGCAGATGTTGGCGCCGACCTTGTGGGCAAGGTGGAGGCCGGCATCCCCGAGGACGATCCCCGCAACCCTGCAACCATTGCCGATAATGTAGGCGACAACGTGGGCGATGTGGCCGGCATGGGTGCCGACCTGTACGAATCCTATGTGGGCTCCATTCTGGCCACCTTCTCTCTGGGCGCCTGCGCCGGGTACGGTTGGGAAGCCATGATCCTTCCCATCCTGCTGGCTGTATGCGGCATCCTGTGCTCCATTGTCGGAACCTTCTTCGTAAAGACTGAGGAAAACGCCAGCCAGAAGTCGCTGCTCACCTCCCTGCGTACCGGAACCTATCTGGCCGCCGGCCTGTCTGCTGTTGTTGCTGCTCCCCTGACCTGGTTCCTGCTGGGCAACTGGGGCGTATACATTGCCATCCTGTGCGGTCTTGTGGGCGGCTGCGCCATTGGCTACTTCACAGAGTACTATACCTCCGACACCTATAAGCCCACCCAGAAACTGGCCGCCGCCGCCGAAACCGGCTCTGCCACCGTCATCATCGGCGGTATCTCCCTTGGTTTACTGTCCACCATTGCCTCCATCCTTATCGTTGCGGTGGCCATTCTCATCAGCTTTTATGCCTCGGGCGGAGCCGCCGACTTTAACCGCGGCCTGTACGGCATCGGCATCTCCGCTGTGGGCATGCTGTCCACGCTGGGCATCACCCTCGCCACCGATGCTTACGGCCCTGTGGCCGACAACGCCGGCGGCATCGCGGAGATGAGCGGTCTGGACGAACAGGTACGGGAGCGCACCGACGCGCTGGACTCGCTGGGCAACACCACCGCTGCCACTGGCAAGGGCTTTGCCATCGGCTCTGCCTCGCTCACCGCGCTTGCTCTGCTGGTATCCTATGTAAACATCGTGCAGACCAAAGCCCCCGAAGTACTGGATCTGACTCTGACCAATCCCCTGATGCTGATCGGTCTGTTTGTGGGCGCTATGCTCACCTTCGTATTCTCCGCCTTTACCATGAGTGCAGTTCAGACCGCTGCTCAGTCCATTGTGGTGGAAGTCCGCCGCCAGTTCCGCGAGATCAACGGTATTATGGAATACAAGGCCGACCCCGATTATGCCTCCTGCGTGACTCTGTGTACCAAGGGTGCCCTGCGCGAGATGGTCGCCCCCGCCTTGTTGGCCATTGTTGTTCCCATCCTCACCGGTCTTGTGATCGGTCCCATCGGTGTGGTTGGCCTGTTGGGTGGCGTGTCCGTCACCGGCTTTGCAATGGCAGTATTCATGTCCAATGCGGGCGGCGCGTGGGACAACGCCAAAAAGTACATCGAATCCGGACACCACGGCGGCAAGGGCTCCAGCTGCCACAAGGCGGCGGTAGTGGGTGACACTGTGGGTGACCCCTTCAAGGACACCGCCGGTCCCTCCCTGAACATTCTCATCAAGCTATGTTCCACCGTCTCCATCGTCTTCTCCGGGCTAATTGTGATATTCCATCTGCTGTAAAGTTAATATAACTGACAAGCCCCGGCTCATTTGAGCCGGGGCTTGATTGTTACTCTTTCTTTTCTTCTTCCTTCTGAACCTTATCCAGAAATTCCACAAGAGGTTGTTCCAGTGTCAGACTGTTGCCCAGCGGGTTTACGACCAGTCCCTGCGCAGACTTGTCCTTCAAAATCATGCGCGCATAGTCGGCAAAGGTAAGCACCAGCGTCTGCTGGTCCGGTTTGTCAAAGCATCGCTTCAGCTCCTCCAAATCGGTAAACGCAGGAAAAAACATCCTGTCGTCCTGCGTGCTGATCAGCTGGAAGTGGATCTGCGCATCTCCTTTCCCCTGCGTCACACTCACCGGAGCGAGGAGCTGGGCCTTCAGCAGCAGCTGAAGGGTGACCATCTGTTCTTCACGGCCATGTTCCCCTTTATGCATACGTTCCATAGCCTGCTTCAAAGCAGGATTGGAAATAGGCTGTACCTTTTCACTCATATACGATTTCTCCTGTCATACACCAAGTAGCTTCCGAGCATTTTCGCCCAGAATGGCCCGTTTTTCTTCCGGGGTCAGCGGCAACGCCTCAATATAGGCAAGTTCCTCCTTCTGCCCTCTCCATGGGCTGTCCGTGCCAAAGAAAATACGCTGCGCACCAAAAGAGCGCACCATGGACACAAACTCTTCTTCGCTCATCATGACCCGCTCTTCCGGAGCGTAGTAATCCTCCGGCTCAGACCGTACCAGCCCCAACACATAGGCGGTATCCAGTCCCACCGTGGGCAGGTCTGCAAGCTGATCGCACACCCGATCCCAATTGTGCCAGCCGCCCATGTGTGCGGCGATTAGCTGAACCGGTCCGGCCGCCCTGACCGCACGACGAAGCATCTCTGGCGTACAGTTATCCTGACCGGGAAATCCGATATCCTTTCCTGCATGAGTCATCACCACAAGTCCAAGCTCTCCCGCACGGGTAAGAATCCGCACATAGCGCGCATCGTCAATATTCATCCCCTGATAAATCGGGTGAAGCTTAATACCCTTGAATCCGAGTCGTGCCACGCGATCCAGTTCATCTTTCCATTCCTCACAATCCGGGTGGATACAGCCAAAGGAAATCAGTCCCTCCCCCTGCTCATTTAGCTGGGCGGAGGCATCATTCACATGCGTCACCTGATGAGGATTGGTAGCCACAGGCATCACTACAGATAATTCTACGCCGGCCGTCTTCATGGATTGCCGCAGTCCGTTCGCCGTTGCATCGGAAAACGGTCTGGTGTGGCTGGCCGCGCAAAGCTTTTCTATCGTCTTTTCCGCGATCTTGTCCGGGAATATGTGGGTGTGCAGGTCGATGATCATACAATCTGTCCTTTCAGGGCGAAAGCAAAAACTGTGGCATACCGACAAAGTATACCACAGTTCTTTTCGTTTGGAAAGAGCTTACTTATGGTCTCCCAGAGCCCGGCTTCTGGGTACCAGCACCTTTTCCTCATAACAGGAGAAGGCATCCTCCACCAGCTTCTTATCCGGCTTGGCAGTAACCAGACTGACTGCCGGAACAATAATCAGACCCGCGACCATGCAGAAGGCACCGGCGTTGATGGGCGACTGAAGCAGGGCCGGGAAGCTGGCCTTCCAGAAGATATTGGCCATCATAAATACGCTGGAAAACAGAAAGCTGGCCCAGCAGGCAGCCTTGGTCGTTTTTTTCCAGTACAGACCGTACAGGAACGGCGCAAGGAACGCACCGGCCATGGCACCCCAGCTTACGCCCATCAACTGGGCAATAAAGGTAACGCTGGACTTGTACTGGATAATGGCAAGCACCGCGGAAATAGCAATAAACACCACAATCAGGATGCGCATCACCAACAGCTGCTGTTTTTCCTTCATGTCCTTTACCACGTGCCCCTTCAAAAGATCCAGCGTCAGCGTGGAACTGGAGGTAAGTACCAGTGAAGACAGTGTGGACATGGATGCAGACAGCACCAGCACGATGACCACCGCAATCAGAATATCGGGCAGACCGGACAGCATGGCGGGAATCACGCTGTCAAAGCCGTCCGCGGCGATGTCGATCCTGTCAGAGAACAGCCGGCCAAAACCGCCCAGAAAGTAGCAGCCGCCGGCTACAATCAGCGCAAAGGCAGTGGAGACCACGGTGCCGGTTTTAATGGACTTCTCACTCTTGATGGCGTAGAACTTCTGCACCATCTGCGGTAGGCCCCAGGTACCCAGAGAGGTCAGGATGACCACGCCCAGCAGGTTGACCGGGTCAGGTCCAAAGAAGGAGGCAAACACACCAGGGACCTCAGAGATCGCAGAGTCGCTTACCCGGGCAAGTCCCTCCAGGGCCGCCATAAAACCGCCCTGACTGTTCAGCACCGCGGCAATAACGGCCACAATGCCCACCAGCATAATAATACCCTGAATGAAATCGTTGATGGCAGTGGCCATGTAGCCGCCGGCGATCACATACACGCCGGTAAGTATTGCCATAACGATCACACACACGGAGTAGTCAAACATGGGAAAGGCCATGGCAAACAGCCGGGACAGGCCGTTGTACAGGCTGGCGGTGTAAGGAATCATAAAGACGAACACGATCACCGAGGCGGCAATCTTCAGGGCCGGGGCGTTAAACCGCTTGCCGAAAAATTCCGGCATGGTTGCACTGTCCAGATGTTGGGTCATGACCCGGGTCCGACGACCAAGGACCACCCATGCCAGCAGAGAACCCAGAATAGCGTTGCCGATGCCGGCCCACGTGGCGGCGATGCCGTACTTCCAGCCAAACTGTCCGGCATACCCCACAAATACCACCGCGGAAAAATAGGATGTACCGTAGGCAAAGGCTGTCAGCCACGGGCCAACGGAGCGCCCGCCCAGAACAAATCCGTTTACATCGGTAGCGTTCTTCCGGCAATAGAGGCCAATGCCAATCATAACACTGAAGAAGACAATTAGCATGGCAACTTTGATAAACACGAGAATCATTTCCTTTCTTCCACGATACTTCATCGCTTTTATGTGTTGAAGTGTAACACTTAAAAGCATTAAAGTCAATGCCCTTTTACAAAAAATTTTTCGGGGCATATTTCCCTGTGGAAATACGCCCCGAAAGTCAATTTTTCTGTATAATGTGGGCCTTTACCAGATTGGTGGAGCCCGCTCTTCCCAACGGAACTCCGGCGGCAATGACCACCACGTCACCCGGAACGACCAGCTTTTCTTTCAGTGCCACCTCGGCGGACAGGGAGAAAATACGGTCAGTGGAGTTGACTTCACCGGTAAGAAACGGGATCACCCCCCAGTTCAGTGCCAACTGACGGCGCACCTTCTCCTGCACGGTGAGTGCGGCCACGGGACAGGCCGGTCGGAAACGCGCGATCATACGTGCGGTATGACCGGTGTGGGTAGCCACCACAACAGCCTTGGCTTCCAGATCCATCGCCGCTTTACAGCAGGTATGGGTAATCGCGTCATTGATGTTGCCCATCACGGTATATTGCCGTTTCTGGAAACGGCGCCAGTAGTGAATAGAGTCCTCCGCATCGGTGACGATGCGCACCATGGCACGCAGGGCTTCAATGGGATACTTGCCGCTGGCTGTCTCGCCCGAGAGCATGACACAGCTGGTGCCGTCAAAAACAGCATTTGCCACATCGGACACTTCCGCTCTGGTGGGACGTGGATTGCGCATCATGGAATCCAGCATTTGGGTTGCGGTAATGACGGGCTTGCCCGCTTCCATTCCCTTCTGGATCATCCGTTTTTGCAGAATCGGCACCTTAGACGCCGAGATCTCGACCCCAAGATCGCCCCGGGCCACCATGATACCGTCTGCCGCGTCCAGAATGGGCTGCATATTGTCCACGCCCTCCTGGTTCTCGATTTTGGCAATGATCTTCACATCATCTCCGCCGCAGTCATGAAGCACCTTGCGTACAGCCTCCACGTCAGCCGCCTGACGCACAAATGAGGCCGCAATATAGTCAAAATCTTGCTCCACGGCAAAGCGAATGTCTTCTATATCCTTTTCCGTCAGCGCCGGCAGGCGGATATGGACGCCGGGAATGTTGATGGACTTATTGGCAGACAGAATGCCGCCGTTTTCCACCCGACACAGAATATCCTGTCCCTCTACACGCTCCACCAGAATGGCTACCAGTCCGTCGTCAATGAGGATCTGCTGTCCCGCTTTCAATTCCTCGTGCAGATGCGGATAGGTAACCGAAACACGTGTTTTGTCCCCCACAATGTCCCGGGTCGTCAGGGTAAACGGATCCCCCGCGCTCAATTCGATACTCTTATCCGCAAAGCTTTTGATGCGGATCTCCGGTCCTTTTGTATCCAGAATAGTGGCAACCGGACAGCCCAGGGTGTCCCGAATACCCTTGAGCCGGTTGAGGCGTACCAGATGCTCCTCGTGGGTTCCATGGGAAAAATTAAAACGGGCGGCGTTCATGCCCTCCCGAATCAGAGCGAGCATCATCTCCTCGCTGTCCACGGCAGGCCCCAGCGTGCAGATGATTTTGGTTTTTCTCAGCATATACATTCCTCCTTCGGAATTACGTTCTCCATTATACTGGAAAAATTCTCATCTCGATAGAGGTAAAACTGCTGAAATTATGTCCACTTCACCGGAAAACTAGTCGATGTAAAACAGGAGCTGCCAATGGCAGCTCCTGTAACTGTGAAATCACAGTTGCTTGATTTTTAACATCTCGTAGACTTCCCTTGTCTTTTGCGTATCAGGCCCATTCAAAACAAGGATTTTGCCAGCTACTGTCAGCACCACGCAGGCTTCGCATCCGGTATAGGAATAGCGGGTGTAGTTTCCGAATTCCTCGTTGCGAAAGGCACCCGTAAGCAGACGTGCGCTGCCCAAACCATTCGTTCTTAACCCTCTATTGTCATTGTCCCGGTATTCAATCTTCTCAATGGCATCATATTCCACCGTAAGATCGAACCAATAGTCGGCTTCAATGGTAAACGACTCTCCCCCATAGTTTATATCAATATCTCCGGTGAACATGATGAGCCCCACAAAAACAAGGACACCAGCAAGACCGATCAGGGATATCATCTTAACTTTTTTACTCACTTTGCTTTTGGGAACGGGCGTAATGACCGCAGTACCCTCTCTCACCTGTTTCTTATAATACAGATAGGAATATACAATAGGGAGCACAACAAGTGTGATGATCGAACCAACCATCCCCCAGAGTGCGATACCATCAGGCAAGAACACACAGGTCAACAGCAGCAGCCCGCCAACAACCCAAACCTTGCCGCCAAAGCGATGGGTGGCATTCCAGTTCTCTTCATTTTCCAGTGTCCACTTCACCTTGATGCCGATGGTGTAATTCTGCTTGCACTTTGGCAAGTAGTTTCCGATAACAATAAAAACAGTTCCCATCAGCAGATTGGTGATCAGGTAAGGCTGAAACTCTTTGCCAAGAGAAACCCCATAAACCACGCCGTTGGCAAACAGCGATACGATCGGAGTGATCCAGATAACCAATCCAAACATCTTTTTGTTCTGCCCCTTATTCTTGGGGTCCAATGCGGTACAAAAAACACACAGCCAATGGACCGCAAGGATGGAAAGAGGCAGCACAAAAACAGCAAAAGCACGGCTGCTCCAACCGTCGGCAGCTCCATTAATCCCCCAGTGTGTTACCATTTGCTCGGGAAGCTCATTCCAAAACAGCGCCCCAAAGAGAACCGGCAGCAGTATGGCCATGGACGAAGCAAGCAGCTTCCATTTGTTATCCCTGATCATTGTTTTCCTCTCCTTTCAGGCCGGTGATCCACAGCATAATTTCTTCCAATACGGATACGTTCAGCTCGTAGAAAATAAATTGGCCCTCCCGGGCATCGCGTACCAGATCTGCCTCCTTTAAAACGGACAGATGCCTGGATATGGACGCCGCAGTCACCGGAAAATGACTGTTGATCTCTCCGGCAGACATTCTCCCTCTTTTCAGCAAATTCAGTATTTCCCGGCGAATGGGATCGGCAAGAGCTCTCATTGTCTGCTGCAGTGCCATGCTGTCACCTCTTTTTAACATTTAACCTAATTGTTAAGTGTAGTATACACGCAGTCTCCAACGTTGTCAACCGGACATTTGCTTCCAGTTCAGACAAAAAGTGGCAGCAGCCTGAATAGGCTGCTGCCACTTTCGAAATATTTTTCGTTATTCCTCTTCAAAAATTACTTTCATGCCACGATAGGTCATATAGCAGTCCAGCTTGCCCACTGTCTCAAAGGGGGCGTGCATGGACAGAACCGGCACACCGGCATCAATGGTGTCAATATTTCGGTTGGCCATATAACAGGCCACGGTGCCGCCGCCGCCGGCGTCCACCTTGCCCAGCTCCGCCATCTGCCAGACCACACCCGCCTTGTCCAGCACGCGGCGCACATAGCCCACCACTTCGGCAGAGGCATCGGAGGCGCCGGATTTGCCCCGGGCCCCGGTGTACTTGCACAGACCCATGCCATAGTTGACCAGCGCGCTGTTGCGCTTTTCGTAGACCTCGGCATAATCCGGGTCATAGGCGGCCGTCACATCAGCAGACAGGCAGAACGAGCGCTCAAAGCACACATCAAGACGCACCTGCTGGCTTTCACACAGATCACCCACGAACGTATCAAAGGCGGAGGACTGCATGCCACTCACGCCCTCGGAGCCGATCTCTTCCTTGTCCGCCAGCATACACACGGCAGTACGCTCAGGAACATCCAGTTCCAGAAGCGCCGCAAGAGAAGCATAGGCACACACCCGGTCATCGTGACCGTAAGCGCCGATCAGAGAGCGGTCAAAGCCGATATCACACGCCTTATAGGCAGGAACGGCAGCCAGTTCGGCAGAAATAAAGTCCTCCTCCACCATGCCGTACTTACGGTTGAGCAGGTCCAGAACTGCGATTTTCACCCGGTCGGAGTCTTCGTCATCGGCCAGAGGACGGCTGCCCACCAGAATGTTTAGGTTCTCTGCAGGGAACGCCTCATTCAGCTTCTTTCCGGCCTGACTTGCCCCAAGGTGGGGCAGCAGATCGGTAATGGTAAACAGGGGGTCCCCCGCTTCGCTGCCCACACTGACATTCAGGCTCGTGCCATCCTTGAGCACCACCACGCCGTGCAGTTCCAGAGGAATGGTCATCCACTGATATTTGCGGATCCCACCGTAATAGTGTGTCTTGAAAAAGGCCAGTTCCTCCGCCTCGTACAGGGGATTCTGCTTCAGGTCCAGACGGGGAGAATCAATGTGAGCGGCGGCAATATTCACGCCATGCTCCAGCCCCTTGCGGCCCATAACGGCCAGCATGATCGCTTTACCGCGATTGATGCGGTACACCTTGTCGCCGGGCTTGAGAGCCATACCGCGCTCATAAGCGCGGAAACCCGCCGCCTCAGCCATGGCCACGGTGTAATCCACGCACTCCCGCTCCGTCTTGCCTGCGTCCAGATACTTCTTGTACCCTTCGCAATAGGCTTCCATTTTGTCCAAATCGCCCTCACGCAGGCAGTCATAGCCGTTCTTGCGCTTATACTGCAGTGCCTCACGAAGCTGCTTGCCTCGGCTCAGCTCCTTATTCTCTGCCATATTCTCGTCCTCCTCAAGTATTTAAAATCGTTCGGAACAGCGTCTCGGCGCGCAGGGCAAAGTCCTCCGCGCAGACACAGTCATTCATTAAAACATGCTCGCAGTTTGCCCTAAAATATTCATCCTTCTTCTGGGCGCTCACTCGCGCCCGGGCATATTCCTGCGAAATCCCCTCACGCAGACAGATGCGGCGGATGCGTTCCTCCACCGGGGCAAGAACCGCCACAGTGGTGTCACAGCGCTCCCCCAGTCCGCTTTCGACCAGGGTAATGCCGTCTATGGCCGCAGCACGTTTCCCCTCCTGCCGGGCCTGTTCCAACAGGCTGTCAACCGCCTGCCCGATGCGAGGGTAAACGATCTCGTTCAGCTGTTCCAGCGCAGCCGGATCCCGAAAAACCACACTGCCAAGCTTCTTGCGCTCAAACAAACCCTTCTCGTCTTTTAGAGGGCCGAAGGCGTTCTCCAGTTCATTCTGTAAGGCTATATCACTTTTCAGCAATCCGTGGTAGACCGCATCACAGTCGATGATGGCAGCGCCCAATTTTTCCAGTTCATTCAGTGCCGTTGTCTTTCCCGCCCCCGTAGGGCCGGTAATGCCGATGATGGTCATACTCACACCTCTACGATATGAAATCCGGCCGCTTTGTTCAACCGATTGGCAACCGCAAGTCCGATCCCGCCCGTATCCGGGCACTGGGCCCAGATGGCGGTAACCGCTGTGTGATCAAAGCCGCGCAGCGCATCAAAGATGTGCCGGGCCTGTTCCTCCTTGTCAACCGCCCTGCCCAAACCTGCAACATATCCCTGTCCGGCCTGTTCCGGGAACAAAGATATATATTCATCAAAACAGATAACCCCGTCCCCCGCGACCGCGTGGTCCGCGATATAGGCAGCACTCCTGTACGGATCGCCCGCCACCACCGTGACGGGGGCTTTGGGCGCATAGTGACGGTAGGCCATGCCGGGGGCCTTGGGCTTCTCCCCCGCTTTCATCTGACGGGTAACGGCGGCATCTACCTCTACCTCATCAAGCACCTGTCGAAGCTGTTCCAGCGTCACCCCGCCGGGCCGCAGCAGCCGGGGCGGTGTACACGTCAGATCAATGATGGTGGATTCCACACCAACACCGCAGGGTCCGCCGTCCACGATGGCGTGGATCCTGCCGTCCATATCCTCCAACATATGTTGGGCAGTGGTGGGACTGGGCCGTCCGGAGGTGTTGCCGGAGGGCGCCGCCACAGGCACACCCGCCAGCGCGATGATCTCCCGGCACAGCGCGTGTCCGGGACAGCGCATCCCCACCGTATCAAGACCGGCTGTGACCACATCGGGCACATTGTCCCGGCGGGGCAGTACCATAGTCAGTGGTCCGGGCCAGAAACATCGGGCCAGCTCATACGCCGTATCGGGAATGTCCCTGCAATAGCGCCCCAGCCAGTCCGCGTCAGGAATGTGCAGGATCAGCGGATTGTCCTGCGGTCTTCCTTTGGCGGTGAAAATATCCGCCACCGCCTTGGTATCAAGACCGTTGGCTCCCAGACCGTATACGGTCTCAGTAGGGATGCCCACAAGCCCGCCTTCCCGCAGGATGGCGGCTGCCGTTTCTATTTCATTTTGCGTCAGATATTTCGTTTCCACACACAAAACTCCAATTATCTTTCTTCAAGAATGATGTTCAACAGGTCATCGGGGGTTTGGGCGATAAACTGTGCCCCCTCCTCCTCCAGTTCCTGCCGGGTACGGAAACCCCAGAGCACACCGCAGGAAGAAAGACCGCCGTTTTTCGCCGTTTGAATGTCCACGTTGCTGTCGCCCACGAACAGAGTGCTCTCCGGGTTGGCACCCATACGCTCCATCAGCCGCATCAGCACAGTGGGATCCGGCTTAACGGGCAACTGAGGCATCGCTCCCTGGACCAAAGGGAACACACCGGGATAATACTGCTCCATAATGGGCTGGGCCGCCGTGTTGGGTTTGTTGGTCAGCACCGCGATGGACACCCCGACCTCCTTCAGCCGGTTCAGTACCCGCTCCATCCCGTCATAAGGCTTAGTGCAGTCCGCCTTGTGCTGTGCGTAATAGGCGTGAAATTCCTCCTGCACCTGTTCCCAGAGACCGGGCTGTTTCGCCTGTTCCGGAGTGGCCCGCTCCAGCAGTTTCACCATACCGTTTCCCACGAAATACTTATAGGTATCCCGCTCGTGGGTGGGCCAGCCATGCTGGGTGAGAACCCAGTTGACACTGTTGGCAAGGTCGTCCAGCGTATCCAACACCGTGCCATCCAGATCAAAAATCACATGGCTGAATCGCTTATGCGTAGGCATTGATTTTCATGCCCCCAAGTTCAATCACTGTATCCTTCGGGAAGTTCACCCTCTGCAGATAGGCTTTGACCGCCCCCTGGGCCACCTTGGGATTCATCTTCTCATCCTCAAGCTCCATGTCAATACGGCCCTCCGGACCACCGCAGACCCAGCCGCCGTCATCCATGACCTCGTTCAGGCCCTCCACAACATCGGCAAGTTCCATGCCGTCGGGCAGAGCCGTATAATGCACATAAAGATCCATTTTGTTCACTCCTGTGTTATTGTTCTTCTTTCAACCGTTCCGCCCGGTCAGCAGTGACCAGCGCGTTGATGATCTCCTCCAGATCACCGTCCATGATCTTCTCGATCTGATACAGGGTCAGACCGATGCGGTGGTCGGTGACCCGTCCCTGAGGAAAGTTATAGGTCCGGATGCGCTCGTTGCGCATGCCGCTGCCCACCTGACTGCGGCGCTGGGCAGTGAGCTCACCGCTGAGCCGTTCCTGCTCCTGCTCGTAGAGTCGGGATGCAAGAATCCGCATGGCCTTGTCCCGGTTCTGGAACTGGCTGCGTTCCTGCTGGCATTCCACCACCATACCTGTGGGCTTGTGGATCAGACGCACGGCAGAGGAAGTCTTGTTCACGTGCTGTCCGCCTGCACCAGAGGATCGGAACACCTGCATCTCCACATCGGCCGGCTCCAGCTTCACATCCACCGTCTCCATCTCCGGCAGCACGGCCACCGTAGCTGTGGAGGTGTGCACACGCCCGCCCGACTCCGTTTCGGGTACGCGCTGCACCCGGTGTACGCCGCTTTCAAACTTCAGTCTGGAATAGGCCCCTGGGCCGTCAATTGTAAAGGAAATTTCCTTTATACCACCCAACTCCGTTTCGCTCAGACTGTTGATCTCTGTTTTCCAACGGCAGCTTTCGGCATACATGGAGTACATACGGTACAGGGAGTGGGCGAACAGCGCTGCTTCCTCTCCCCCCACGCCGGCCCGGATCTCCACAATGACGTTTTTGTCGTCATTGGGATCTTTGGGCAACAGCAGGATGCGAAGTTCCTGCTCCAGCCGTTCCATATCCTGTCTGGCCTGCTGCAGTTCCTCCTGCGCCAGCTCCTTCATTTCCGGATCGTCTAACAGCGCAAGGGCGTCCTCCCGGGCCTGTCCGGCCGCAAGGTAAGCTCTGTAAGTCTCCACAATAGGGGCAAGCTGGCTCTGCTCCTGGTTGAGCTGCGCCACCTGTGTCGGGTCATCATAGGTTTCGGGGGCGGCCAGCCGGGCTTCGATCTGGCTGTATTTTGCCTCCACGGCATTCAGTTTGTCCAGCATAGCCTGCCTCCTCTCCGTTATCGGTCAAAAACAAAGGATTTTGCCAGTGCCAGCGGCTCACGGATATACATCCAGATCCGTGACGGCATATGAGAACTGGGTGCCGCCAATGTGGACACCTCGTCACTCTCTCCCGTAACCCGATTCCAGAGCATCCGGGCCCGGGTCAGGTGAAATCCGTTCGACACGATTAAAACGCCATCTTCCGTGTCAAGGTCATTTTCCCTCATCATTTCGGCGCTGTAAATCATATTCTGATAGGTATTATGGGATATATCCTCCACAAGGATCTGCCCCTCGTCAAATCCTGCCCGCACCAGGTAGTCCCGCATGCAGGCCGCCTCACTGGTGTGCTCGTCCGGCCCCTGTCCACCACTGACGATGACGGTCATGTCCGGGTGCTCTTCCAGATAGGCCAACGCCTCATCCAGACGGTCCTGCAGCAGAATGGACGGTCCCCACGGATGGATCTGACAGCCCAGAATGATCATGGTTTCTGGCTCGCCCTGAATGTGATCATAACTCCCGTAGAGTACCGCACCCAGCAACACGCCAAAGCACAGCACACCGGCCAGAACAAAGCACGCAAGACCTTTGACCCACTTTTTCCCAAACAGGCCTTTCACCCTCTTGCCTCCTCCAGCTCGGCACTCAGCCGTTCCCATGTGCCGTACAGCTTCAGAATCTCCTCCTCCAGCTCATCACGCTGCTCGTAGAGTTCCTGCAGCTTCAGGTAGTCAGAGGATGCCTCCTGGATCTGCTCGGTCAGTTCGAACATCTGCTCCTCCGCCTTGGACACAGCCCGCTCGGCCGCAGCAACTTCCTTTTCCAGATTCTTTGTGCCGCCGGGCCGCTTGGGCTTTTCCTTCCGCTCCCGTTCCGGCTGCACCACCGGCTCTGCCTGCAGACTTTTTCGTGCCTTGGCCGACAGGTACTCCTGATAATTCCCCCGGAAATCCAGAATTTTCCCGTCCTGCAGCTCCCAGATGCGGGTGGCAAAGCGGTCAATAAAATAGCGGTCGTGGGACACAAAGAGCAACACGCCCTCGTAATCTTCCACTGCTCCTTCAATCCACTCGCGGCTGGCAATGTCAAGGTGGTTAGTGGGCTCGTCCAGAATGAGGAAGTTGATCTTCTCATCCATGAGCATACAAAGGCGCAGGCGGCTGCGCTCACCGCCGGACAGGACGCTCACCTGCTTGAACACATCCTCGCCCCTGAAATTAAATGCCGCAAGGCGATTGCGTGCAGTCTGGGCAGTGCAGTCCTGATCGTAGATCATGGTATCCACAAGGGTGCGCTCAGGGTGGTCAAAGGTGATGACCTGCGGCAGGTAGCCAACCTTTACAGTCGGTCCCATTCTTAGCTTTCCCGCATCCGCCTCTTCTTCTCCGGTGATCAGCTTGATGAGGGTGGATTTCCCTGTTCCGTTATCTCCGATCAGGCCAATGCGCTCGCCACCGATGATTTCCAGATCAAGGCCACTGAACAGCACCCGATCCCCGTAACCCTTGGCAAGGCCCTTGGCAGTCAGCACCTCATCTCCGTGGAATTCCCGTTCCCCGAAGCCCATTTCCAGCTTTCGGTCCTTTGTGGGCCTGTCCACAGTACGCATGCGCTCAATGCGCTTTTCCATGGATTTGGCCCGGCGAAAGGTCTTGTCCATACCGGAATAAGCCCAGACTCGAAGCTGCTCTGCCGCCTTTTCCAGCTGTTCGATTTTGGCCTGCTCTTTTTCATACTGCTTGAGTTTTTCCTCAAAGCGGCGCTCTTTCTCCACGGCGTAAAAGGTATAATTCCCCTCATAAAACTCCGCTTTGCCGTCCTGAATCTCAATGACGCGGCTGACCACCCGGTCCAGAAAATAGCGGTCATGGGAAATGGCCAGAACCGTACCCTTAAATTTTTTCAGGTATTCCTCCAGCCATTCCACCGCATGCAGGTCCAGATGGTTGGTGGGTTCGTCCAGCAGGAGTACATCCGTATCCTCCAGAATAAGCCGTGCCAGATTGACCCGGGTCTTCTCGCCCCCGGACAGATCATCGAACAGTTGCTCGCGCATAGACTGAGGGATGGTCAAACCGTTGCACACCTTATTCTTCCGGGTATCGGCGTCATAGCCGCCGCCGGCCTCAAAGGCCGCGGTGAGGGCGTCGTACCGACGCAGGATACCGGGATCATTCCCCTCTCCCATGCGCTCAGCCAGCTGGGTCAGTTCCCGCTCAATGGCTCTGAGCCGTTCAAAGGCGGTATCCAGCACATCCTCCACCGTGTAGCCGGCCGGATAAACCGGGATTTGAGAAATGAGCCCCAGCCGTTTGCCCGGGGCAATCATCACTTCTCCCTCATCCCAGTCCACTTCTCCGGTAAGGATACGGAATACGGTGGTCTTTCCACTGCCGTTCTTACCCAGCAAACCTACACGTTCTCCGGTATCGATCTGGAAGGTCAGGCCGTCCAATATTCGACTGCCGACCTCGTATTCCTTGACAAGGCCGGAAACTGATATCTCAATCATAATTCTTTCTCACTTGGGCAGAATTGCCGTTCTTTGTTTATGCTTCCACCGTAATCTTTTTCAGATAGTCCACAAGCTCTTCCATAGCCATGCCACGGGATGCCTTGACCAGAATCGTGCTGTCCGGACGCACGGTATCCTTAAGCACCGGGATAGCAGCACCCTTGTCCGGACAGTGGAACACCGCAGGAACACCTGCTGCACGGGCAGCTGTGGCCATATGCTCTGACAGCTCGCCTACGGCCACAAGGCAATCGATCCCCGCTTTGCCCAGATATTCGCCTACCCCGGAATGCAG
This sequence comes from Oscillospiraceae bacterium, assembly GCA_015068065.1. GTDB lineage: Bacteria > Bacillota > Clostridia > Oscillospirales > Oscillospiraceae > Lawsonibacter. Next base: position 15,566 of record SVLE01000011.1, read on the forward strand.
CGCCGGAGCAAGACTGCCCAACTCAAACATATCACCCAGCACGGCCAGTTTAAACGCGCTCTTGCTGTCACTGAGCACGCCGATGGCCGCACGCATGGACTGAGGATTGGCATTGTAGGCATCGTTCAGAATGGTAATTTCCTGTCCGCGCCGCAGCACATTCATACGCATTTTGGTGGGTTCAAAGCGCAGGATTCCCTCTTGGATCTGCTCCCGTGTCAGCCCAAACCGTCTGCCAACTGCAGCGGCCATAAGGGCGGGGTAAATCATATGCCGCCCAAGGGCCGGGATCTCCATGTCATAGGTTTCCCCGGGTGTCACGGCAGTACAGCAAATGCTGTTGCTCTGCGCCGCGCTGATGTCCGCGGCCCGATAGTCCGCACCTTCGGAACTGCCGCAGAACACCGTTTCAAAGGGCACAGACTGCCTCAGCGTACACAGCAGCTCATCATCCCCGTTCAGAATGGCAACACCACCCTGCTTCAGGTTGTTGAATATCTCACACTTGGCCTTGAAAATATTTTCCCGGCTGCCCAGATTTTCAATATGCGCGTCACCCACGTTGGTGATCACGGCTACATCGGGCTTTGCGATCCCGCTGAGGTAATCGATCTCACCGGCCTGACTCATGCCCATCTCGATCACAGCGATCTCGTGGCTGCGATCCAGACGCAGCAGGGTCAGGGGCATGCCCTCCCGGCTGTTCATATTCCCTTCGGTCTTGAGCACGTTGTACTTTGTACCAAGCACCGCGGCTATCATATCCTTGGTCGTGGTCTTGCCCACGCTTCCGGTAATACCCACCAGAGGAATGGGGAACTTGGTGCGGTAGTACGCAGCCAGATCCCGCAGGGCTCGCAGAGGGTTACTCACCTTGATATAAAACTTTCCGGGCAGATAGCTCTCCCGTTCCCGGGCAGTAAAGCAGCCGGCAGCGCCGTTTTCCAGTGCAGAATTGATATAGGCGTGACCGTCAAATCGTTCGCCCACAAGAGGAACAAAAAGCGCGCCGGGATGGATGGTACGGCTGTCCGTTTCCACGCCCGCTACCATTGTGTCAAGGTCGCGAAACTCACCCAGCAGGGTACCGTTCACCGCTGTTAAAATTTCACCCAAAGTCATGGATTCCATGGCTTCATTCTCCTTTTTCACGCGCCTGCATGGACGCGCGGATAATGCGCTCGCACAGTTCCCCGTAGCCGATCCCCACTGCCGCCGCCTCCTGAGGCACCAGACTGGTGGGCGTCATGCCGGGCAGGGTGTTGATCTCCAGAAAATAAGGGGTCCCGTCCGGGGTAATGATGTAGTCCGCCCGGGAATAGACACTCAGTCCCAGGGTGCGGAACACTTCCTGTGCAGACCGGGCCATGCGCTGTTCCCACTCCTGCGGAATGTCGGCAGGACAGACCTCACGGGTCGCTCCGGCCTGGTACTTATTTTCGTAATCGTAAAACCCCTCATTGGGGATGATCTCAATGGAGGGCAGCGCCTCTCCTTCCAGAACGGCGATGGAGAACTCTCTGCCCCGGACAAACTGCTCCAGCACGGTGCGTCCGCCCAGTTCCCGGCTCTTTTCCAGCGCCGCACGCAGTTCCTCAGCCGTATTGGCAATATACACTCCGATGGACGAACCGCTGGCCAGCGGCTTGACCACCACGGGCAGCACGGTACGGTCCACGATCTCATTAATATCCTCCCGGGCACAGTCCACCGTCTCCCAGTGAGGGGTATCAACGCTGGGTCGGTCCGCCACCAGTCGCTTGGTCATATCCTTATCAAGAGCCAGCGCGCTGCTGAGATAGTTGGCACCGGTATAGGGAATACCCAGCATATCAAGGGTGGCCTGAACACGGCCGTCCTCACCACAGGTACCGTGCAGGGCAAGGAATACACAGTCTGCCATGGCGCACAGTTCCAGAACGCCGGGACCGAACTGGCTGGCCGACTTGTCAGCCCGGCTTGCCTTCACCTTTGCAAGGTCGGGGGCCTGAGGAGAAACCTTTTTGAATTCCTCAGGAATTGGTGCGGTGAACAGCTGGGAGGCATACTCCACCCCTCTGCCCTCAATACCGAAAAACAGATCTACAAGCGCCACCTCATGACCACGGTCACGAAGTGCCTGACATACCATGGCACCGGAAGACAGAGATACGTTGCGTTCCGGGCTTAAACCGCCGACCATAACTACGATTTTCATATAAGCACCTCATAACGGCATAGTACCGCAGAATAATTTTATACACTATCAGAGTATTTTAGCACATTTTCCATAAATACACAATGCGGTTGCGCTGTTTTTCACTCTTTTTTCCGTACACTGCAGGTACTGTCCGCCCGAGTCAGGCACCATTTCATCGGGCGGACATAGAATGGTTCGGAAGCAGAAACCATTTCCGATTCCAATTCCATATCAGGAGGTATGTTTCATGCCTGAAAAGGTCACGCCCGGTCCCGTGGCTGACAGCGTCAGTATCCGGGAAGCCGTGTGCATACACACCAAGAAGATTTTCGACTCCTGCCGCGACAAGGACTGCATTGAAGATCTGCGCGTCTACCTCACCAGAGAGTCTCAGGAGGTCCTTGAGCACGCCCTGTCCGTCAAGGCAGGCACCGCTCAGCTGCTGTGCGCCGGTATCGACGTGGAGCCGGTCAGCTTTAACCGTGGCTGCTACACCGTAGATGTACGCTACTTCTACCGCATTACCGCCAACGCCTGCGTGGGTGCGGCCCGTCCGGTGGAGATCTGCGGTCTTGCCGTGTTTGACAAGCGGGTGATCCTGTTTGGCAGCGAGGGCAGTGCCAGAGTGTTCTCCTCTGCCAACGGCCCCATTGACTGCCAGTGCCCCTGTGCCCAGATGCCCACCGCTATTGTAGAGGCTGTGGACCCCATCATTCTGAACATGAAGATGGTGGATGTATGCCAGTGCACTCCCTGCCAGTGCGAAATCGCGGACATCCCCGCCGGCATCTGCAGCGCTTTCGGCGGTGAGCTGGTCTTCGGCGGTGACAGCCGCCGTCTGTTCGTCTCTCTGGGTCAGTTCTCCATCATCCGTCTGGAGCGCGACACTCAGCTGCTGATTCCCGCCTACGATTACTGCATGCCCGACAAGGAGTGCACCTGCGGCAACAATGACGAAGATCCCTGTGAGATCTTCCGTCACGTCAAGTTCCCTGTGGATGAGTTTTTCCCGCCCAACACCAGCTGCCCCTGTCCGGACAGCTACCGTGATTTCTGCGGCGGACGCTACAACTGAAGATATTCCTCCACTTGCTGTCTTCACCAACGGTGAAGACAGCTTTTTTTGTGCGCAATAGCACTTGTTCTTTCTCTCGTTTGCGCTTATAATAAACAAAGATACTGCAAGGGAGGGCTTGCCATGACTCGCATGGGCTACATCCAGAACGATCTTGACCTGAAGCTTCTGGTCCTTTATATCATAAACCGGGCCGTTGCCCCAATCACCTTCAACCAGCTGCTGGAGCTGGCGCTGTGCGATGCGGGTGTGGACTATTTTTCCCTGACACAGGCGGTCAACCATCTGGTTGAGACCGAGCACCTGACCGCACAGGGTGACCGCTATGAGATCACGGAAAAGGGGCGGCATAACTGCAAGATCTGTGAGGAAACCCTCCCCTTCTCCGTCCGCCGCCGCTGCGACGAAAATCTGGTGGCTGTCAACGAACAGTTGCAGCGTGAAGCCCAGATCCGTGGCAAACTTATCCCTCGGGAGGATGGCACCTTTACCGTCAGTCTTGCCCTTGACGATGATGCAGGCAATCTCTTCCAACTGGAATTGCTGATTCCCTCCCGGGAACAGGGCGAGGCACTCATCTCCCGCTTCAAAGCCAACCCGGAACAGTTCTACAACACCCTCGTCTGCAATGTAATGATCGAACAGTAACAAAAATCCCCTTTCCTCATGGAAAGGGGATTTTTGTTACATCAACGGTGCGAACATCCGCAGCACACTGCGGTGGAACTGCACCAGCAGATTGAGCCGTCTGCTTCTGCGCAGGCTGATCTTTTCACTCTTTTTCTGTGTTTGGATGAAATCCTCTCTGATATCCTGAATACAGGGAGTCTGACACATCCACACACCGTTTTCAAAGTGGAGAAACAGGCTGCGGAAATCCAGATTTACCGTTCCCACGGTGGCAAACTGATCGTCCACAACAAAGTTCTTGGCATGGATAAAGCCCGGCGTGTATTCGTAAATCTTCACTCCGGCCTCCAGCAGGGGCGGATAGTGGGCCCGGGTCACGTGGAAAACGGACTTCTTATCGGGAATATGGGGGACAATGATGCGCACATCCACCCCCGCCTTGGCCGCGTTACACAGGGCGGTATTGGTGGCGGTATCAAGAATCAGATAGGGCGTGGTAATATAAATATACTTCTCCGCCTTGCTGATCATGTTCAGATAGACGGTATGCCCGACCGCCTCATCATCCAGCGGACTGTCTGTATAAGGCTGAATGTACCCCGCGGCATCCGGCACACTGAATTTTTCGGGACGGAAGGCCTCATAGTCCTCATCCGCCTTCACGGCGCGGTCCCACAGCGTCAGGAACATGACCGCCATACTCCACGCCGCATCACCCTCCACCATCAGGCCACTGTCCTTCCAGTGGCCGTACTTCTCACGCTGGTTGATATACTCATCGGCCAGATTGATTCCGCCGGTAAAGGCCACCGTTCCGTCAATCACGCACATTTTCCGGTGGTCCCGGTTGTTCAGCAGCAGGGACATCACAGGAACGAATCGGTTGAACACGCAGCATCGGATCCCCATCTCTTCCAGCTTTTCCCGGTAATCCTTTGACAGCGTGAACATACAGCCCATATCGTCGTACATCACCCGCACGTCCACACCCTTGGCCGCCTTTTCCTTCAAAATTTTCAGAATTCCGTCCCACATCCGACCTTCCTGAATAATGAAGTACTCCAAAAAGATATATCGCTGTGCTTTTTTCAGTTCCTGCAGCATCCGCTCATAGCAGGCTTCGCCAATGGAGAAGTATTCTGCCCGGCTCCCGTCGTACACCGGACAGTGGGCTCTGCGCTCCAGATAGCGGGCCTGAAAAGCGGCATCCTCCCCCACTTTCAGCAGGGTGTCCGCCTTAAAGTCCCCTTTCAGGATGTGGAGCATTTTTTCGTCAACAACATGCATCGCTCTTTGCAGCCAGCGGGGATGTCGGTTGCCCCCAAACAGCATGTAGATCATGCCGCCGAACACGGGGAACGGCAGAATGAGCACCAGCCACACGATTTTATAGGCCGGGTCACTGCGGCTACTGACGATACCGATGGCAGCCAGAAAGCTGACCAAAATGCAAATCCAATAGAATTGCGTAAAGCTCTCCGAAAACCTGACGATCATTAGCACCAGCACCGCGATCTGTGCCAGCAGGGAAACCGCCACGATCACCGAGCGGTGGCAAAGAAAATAGAGCAGTTTTTTCATAACAACTCCTGTAAACAGCCTCGATCACTTGACAACAACCCGGTCCGCACCGAGCAGTTCTTTCATCTCATTGACCAACGCCGGATGGACCACACAGGGCGTCCCCAGACGCTTTTGCGTATCTTCAAAATAGAGTACCGCCTGACCATCCCCCGGGAACATGGACAAAACCAGTTCCACTTTGCGCATACGAGGGTCCTCCCGGCACGGGATCTTCAGGTACAGCTTTTGTCCGCCCGGTCCGGCAGACTTGACTTCCTCCTCCAGATCTCCCAGCGGACGCAGAGAGTCGCACAGGATCTGGGGCTCCTTTTCGTCCCGGACGGACAGCTTTCCTGTCACAATAACGGGGCTGTTTTCCCGGATATAGTTGCCGCTCTCACCCAAGGTACGGGAAAAGACAAGCAGTTCCATCGCCCCGGTGTCATCCTCCACCGTAACATAGGCCATAAGAGAGTTATTGCGGGTGGTCTTGGTCTTGTATCTGGAAATGATACCCGCCACAGTCAAGCGCTGTTCATCCATAAACCGGGTGGGGCCACCCTCCTGCCCGAAGTCCGCGGTAATGGTGCCAATAGGTACGGCGCCCCTGCGTCGGGCCGCCTCCCGGTAGGTGTCCATGGGATGGCCGCTGAGGTACAGGCCGGTGGTCTCCTTCTCCATGCTCATCAGTTCCTGCGCCGTAAACTCAGGCAGGTCGGGCAGCTGCATAGACACCACCGTGTCCGGCCCCGTGTCCTCGCTCATACCGAACAGATCCAGCTGCCCCTCCAGATTTCGCTTGCGGCTGGCAGCGATGCCGTCCAGCACCTGTCCGAACACGGCCAGCAGTTGGGATCTGCGGTAACCCATGCTGTCAAAAGCACCGCACTTGATCAGGTTTTCCACCACTCTCCGGTTCAGATCATGGTCATACATACGCTGGCAGAAATCGGAGAAATCTGCAAAGCTTCCTCCCTTTACACGTTCTTCAAGCAAGGCATCCACAATGCCACGCCCCACACCCTTAACGGCGGCCAGGCCAAAGCGGATATTCTCGCCGGACACAGTAAAGGTAGTACCGGACTCGTTCACGTCCGGGGGCAGCAAGGCAATGCCGCAGTCCTTGCATTCGGCGATGTACTCAGCTACCTTATCCTGAGAATCCAGCACAGAGGTAAGCAAGGCAGCCATATATTCCCGGGGATAGTGACACTTGAACCACGCCGTCTGGTAGGCCACCACCGCGTAGGACACAGCGTGTGCCTTGTTGAATGCATAGCTTGCAAAGTCATAGATTTCATCATAGATAGACTGGGCCACATGCTCCGGGATGCCGTGGGCGACGCAGCCGGTGATATTGCGCTCCGGATCGCCGCGAAGGAAGGCTCCACGCTCCCTCTCAATGTCCTTGACCTTTTTTTTGGACATGGCTCTTCGCACCATATCGGCCTGTCCCAAGGAGTAGCCCGCCAGACGGCGGAATATCTCAATAACCTGCTCCTGATAGACGATGCAGCCGTAGGTCACGGACAGGATGGGTTCCAACAACGGGTGCTTGTAGGAGATCAGCTTGGGATTCTGCGCACAGGCGATGAACCGTGGAATGGAATCCATAGGGCCGGGGCGGTACAGTGCGATAATAGCGGTAATATCTTCAATGCTTTTGGGCTTGAGGCCAACACACACACCGGTCATACCCGCCGATTCCATCTGGAACACGCCGCTGGTACGGCCCTCACACAGCATTTTATAGACCTGGGGATCGTCCACCGGAATCTGATCCAGCCGGAAATCGGACTGCTTTTGACGCACCATCTCCACCGCGTCATCCAGAATGGTCAGGTTGCGCAGACCAAGAAAGTCCATTTTTAAAAGGCCCAGTTCTTCCAGCGTAACCATGGTGTACTGGGTAACGGCCAGATCATCGTTGGTGGCCAAAGGAACATACTCATATACCGGCTTCTTGGTGATAACCACCCCGGCAGCATGGGTGGAAGAATTGCGGGGCATGCCCTCCAGCTTGCGGGCGGTGTCCACCAGCTTTTTCACTGTCTCACTGCCCTCATACAGGTCAAGGAAGGGCTTGGACAGCTGCAGCGCCTTGTCCAGAGTCATATCCAGTGAGAAGGGCACCTGCTTTGCGATGTTGTCCACCTCGGCATAGGGCAGGTTGAGCACACGGCCCACGTCGCGGATGGCAGCCTTGGCCTTCATAGTGCCGAAGGTAACGATCTGAGCCACATGGTCCTCTCCATATTTGCGGGAAACATAGTCGATCACATCCTGCCGGCGGCGGATGCAGAAGTCGATATCAATATCGGGCATGGTAACGCGCTCAGGGTTGAGAAAACGCTCGAAGTACAAACTGTACTTCAACGGATCGATGTCTGTGATATTCAGGCAGTAGGACACCATGGAGCCAGCGGCGGAGCCGCGTCCGGGGCCCACGGGAATGCCGTGGCTCTTGGCGTAGCCGATAAAGTCGGACACAATGAGGAAGTAGTCCACAAATCCCATCTGCTCAATAACGCCCATCTCGTATTCCAGCTGCTTCAGGTTTTCCGGCGTGCCGTTGGGATAGCGCCACTGGAAGCCCTTGCGGCATAGATGATGGAAGTAAGCTGTGGCATCCTCCCACCCCTCAGGCAGCTTGAACTGCGGCAGGTGGTAGTGGCCAAACTCAAAGTCCATATTGCACAGCTCGGCAATTTTCGCGGTATTCTCAATGGCCTCGGGGTACTGGGGGAACAGAGCGAGCATTTCCTCCTCGCTCTTGACATAGAATTCCTCCGTCTCAAACTTCATGCGACCCGGATCATCCACCGTCTTACCCATCTGGACGCACATAAGGATATCCTGCGTCTCGGCATCCTCTCGGGTGAGATAATGGGCATCGTTGGTGGCGATGATGGGGATTCCGGTCTCCTCATGCAGACGAATGATACCCGCATTTATCTGCCGCTGGACGGGAATATTATGGTCCTGCAGCTCCAGATAGTAGCCATCCGCACCAAACATCTCCCGCATCTCCAGCGCATGGGCCTTGGCTCCCTCGTAGTCTCCCGCCTGCAGTCGTCTTGGGATCTCGCCACCCAGACATGCCGAGCATGCGATCAGTCCGGAACAATGCTCCCGCAGCAGGTCCATGTCAATACGGGGTTTGATGTAAAAACCCTCGGTAAAGGCGCAGGATACCATATAGGACAGGTTGCGGTAGCCCTCCTCGTTGCGGCACAGCAGCACCAGATGCCGGGCCTCCGAGTCAAATTCATGCACCTTGTCAAAGCGAGTGCGGGGCGCCACATAGACCTCACAGCCGATGATGGGCTTGATCCCCTCCGACTTGCATGCCCGGTAAAAGTCAATGGCACCGTACATCACACCGTGGTCCGTAATGGCCACAGCGGTCTGGCCCAGTTCCTTGACTCGTTGTGCCAGTTTGGAAATCCGGCAGGCGCCGTCAAGCAGGGAGTACTCCGTATGCAGATGTAGGTGGACAAAGGACATTTGCCCTCACCTGTCTTTCTTTTGATTTCTCTCGTTCAGCCAGTCCTGAACGATATAGACGAACACCCAGATGGCGAAGATGACCACAAAAACTACAGAGAAATTATCCCACAGATGCTCCAACAAGCCCGGTGCGTCAGCATAACGTTCCGGGTGGAGCAGTCTGGGCAACAGAGTCCCTCCCGCAGTAACGGCCACAGACACGCCAAAGGCGTTTTTGATGGCACGGATAATAATCGTAATCATCCTTCTGCCTCCTCTTTTGCTGCCTGTATCAGGGTATCCCCTGTCAGACGGTATACTGTCCACTCATCCATGGGAACAGCCTGCATGCGCTTGGTGTAAAACTCAATGGATGGGGTGTTCCAGTCCAGACACGCCCACTCCAACCGTCCGCAGCCCCGCTCCACGGCAATGGCGGCCAGCTTCTTTAAAAGTCCCTTTCCATAGCCTTTTCCCCGGTACTCCGGCAGCACGAACAGGTCCTCCAGATAGATGCCGGCTCGTCCCAAAAAGGTGGAGAAGTTATGGAAAAACAGTGCAAATCCAACTTTTCTGCCCTCTTCCATCGCAAAAAGCACTTCTGCTTTCTGCTTGTCAAAAATCCACTCCCGCAACAGTTCAGGCGTGGCCACTACCTCATCGGACATATGCTCATACTCCGCCAGAGCACGGATAAAATTCAAAATGGTCTGCTCGTCACCGGGGACAGCCTGACGGTAGGAAACAGAACTCATGATTTTGCTCCTTTAAAATGAAAATACACCATCTGGCACAGGCGGGTAAACACGTACCCAACTGCCGCGCCGACAAAATTCAAAATGGAATCGTCCACATCGGCGATGCCCACCCTCGTGCGCCACTGGATGTACTCAACCCCAACGGCGAACAGGGCCAGCAGGGGCAGTGCAAGCCAGAATCGGCGCAAGGACCGGAACATCACCGGCAGCAGCACCCCCAGCGGGACAAGTATTACGATATTGCCCAGCAGGTTGGACAGACTGGACAGGCTTCCGGTTCGCCGATAGTGGATTAGAAAACGACGAATGGTATAAAAGGGCTCCAGATTCACCGCACTGCCCCAGGCCCGGTCCACATGAAACAGGCCGCCAAAAAAGAGCAGCACAGATAAGATGGCCAGATAATAGATAAACAGGACCCATAATGCTCTGCGCTGGTAGGCACATGCGGCGCTTACGTTCATATGGCGGGTTCGCAATACTACGCCCGCCCCCACAACAACCACACACACCACGGGAATGAGCATCTGATGGTTAACGGACAGCTCGTCCCCTTTCAGGATCCAGAACAGGTTCAACAGCACTGCAGCCAGATAACACAATAACGACATGGTTACCCCTTTTGTTCCTGACCCAGCTCCACCAGCTTACGCAGGCGATGGTTCAGGGCGGACTTGGTGATGGGAGGGTCACACCGCTCAGCCAGCTGGACCAGTGTGTCCTCAGGATGGGCAAGGCGAAGCTCCGCCGCTTCTTTCAGCTTATCCGGAAGGCTATCCAGCAAACCGGACTGATGCAGCGCGCGAATGGCTTCGATCTGCACCTGCGCTGCCTCCACCGCTTTGTCCAGATTGGCCGCATCACAGTTCACCCGACGGTTCACGCTACCCCGCAGCGTCTTTTCCACCTTGGCATTCATGATCTCCATGGCCGCCAGCGGCGCACCGACTCCCGTAAGGAAGTCCTCAATATCCTCACTGCGCTTGAAGTAGGCGATGTAATTGGATTTGCGGGTGGCCTGCTTGGGATTGAAGCCGCACTCCTGCATCAGGGCAAGGACCTCTTTGCTGACATTAAAGTGGGAGGTGACCAACTCCAGATGATAGCTCTTCTCCGGATCTGTAACAGAGCCGCCAGCCAGAAAGGCTCCACGCAAAAAGGCCAGACGACAGCAGCTTTCCTCCAACACAGCAAAGTTGATATGATGTGCCACCGTTCCCATACCGTCCATGCCATAAATCTCACGGATGACGTTGATTTTCTCCTGCCCCGTGAGGGCAAATGTGCGCTTACCCGTACTCCCCAACTCGGGTACCCGGTCAAATTCCAGCTTAAACGCCTTTTTAAACAATTGGGGCAGACGGGCAGCCAGAGCGTCGCTTTCCGTCATCACCCGTATTTCACTTGCGGTAAACTGATTGCAGAACATCAGCACACCGTAAGCCTCTGCCTGAGCACAGCACTTTCTGTTCAGTCCGGCTCGGCAAAGTTCCTGTTTGGCTTGGCCTGCAAAGGACATGCTCTCACCTTACTCTTCCATAATATAGCGTTTGCTGCCGCGGAAAATGCGCACCGACCGCTTCCGATAGATTTCCATCACTGCACCGGCCAGGGCCTCGTGGTCGTGACGGGCCAGATTTCCGGTGGGACAAGCCATAGGCGCTTCCACAAGCTCCAAACCAAGTCTTTTGATTCGTTCCCGGTCCACCACCAACGGCACTGCGTCTTCCTGACGATAGCGCTCCACCAGACCGGGACGCACGGGGTCACTGTTGGCAAGGCAGATATCCATCATGCCGGGCGCACCGTGCTCCAGCAAGGCGCAAATGTGGTCGGCGGCGGTGTACCCTTCCGTCTCTCCCTCCTGGGTCATGATGTTACAGATATACAGCTTCAGCGCCGTGGCACGGCAGAGTTCCTCCACTACGCCGTCCACCAGCAGATTGGGAATGATGCTGGTGTAAAGGCTGCCCGGACCGAGAATAATCAGATCTGCCTGACGAATGGCCTCCAGCGCGGAATCCAGTGCCTTTGGATGGGGTGGAATCAAATTGACATGGGAGATACGGCAGTCCTGTTCCTTTTTGAATGAAAAAATGCTGGACTCACCCACCACACGGCTCCCGTTTTCAAACACTGCTTCCAACTGCACATCTGCACTGGTCACAGGCACTACACGTCCGGTAATAGCAAGGACCTGACTCATTTGAGCCACTGCTTCCTCGAAAGAACCGGTCACTCCGTTCAGTGCGGCCAGCAGCAGATTGCCAAAGGACTGGCCGGACAAAGAACCCTCCGTAAAACGATAGGTCAGCAACCGTTCCATAATGGGCTCCACATTGGCCAGCGACTCCATGCAGTGGCGGATATCCCCGGGAGGCGGCATACCGATCTCCCGGCGCAGCACACCGGATCCGCCGCCGTCATCAGCCACAGTGACCACCGCAGTCAGGTTTTTCGTATACTTCTTCAGGCCGCGAAGCAGAGTGGAAAGTCCCGTACCGCCACCGATAGCGACAATTTTCGGGCCCTTCTCCCACTGCTGCGGGTCTGCGTATTTCAGGGACATACCAGTTCCTTCTTTCAGTTCCTGCCAAGATCCCGGTGGTTCTCCGCCACCATATAACCAAGGCCGGAAATCGTTTGGGCCAATTCATGGGTAATGGCTACTGAGCGGTGATGCCCGCCGGTACAGCCCACGGCGATCACCAGTGCGGTCTTTCCTTCCTCCACATACCGCGGCAGCAAAAACTCCAGCATTCCATTCAGACGGTCCAGAAACGCCTGGGCCTGCCCGTTCCGGAATACATATTCCTGCACGCCCGCATCAAGTCCGGTCAGATGACGCAGTTCCGCAATGTAAAAGGGGTTGGGCAGAAAACGCACGTCAAAAACCAGATCTGCCTCAAGAGGCAGTCCGTGCTTGAATCCAAAAGACATCACATTGACCTGCATGTTCTCACTACTGTCCGCATCCCGGCTGAACAGCCTGCTCAGTTCACCCTTGAGCTTGGCCGTAGGCAGCTGAGAAGTGTCGATGATGTAATCCGCCCGCTGGCGCAGGGGCTGGAGCATACTGCGTTCCCGTGCGATGGCATCCTCCAGAGACTCGCTCTCCTCCGCAAGGGGGTGGCTGCGGCGGGACTCCTTATAGCGTTTGATGATTACATTGTCTCCTGCATCCATGAAGAGAATGCGGTAAGGGCACTTCATGGTCTCCAGTTCATCCAATACCTGAAACAGGTGATCAAACATGGCTCCGGCGCGCACGTCGGTAACCAGCACCACCCGGCCATACTCCTCCGAACCCGCCATGCCCAGTTCGGCAAATTTTGCAATCAGGGGCACAGGCAGATTATCCACACAGAAGTAACCCATATCCTCCATAAACGAGGCTGCCCGGCTTTTTCCCGCACCGGACATACCGGAGATAATGACAAATTCCATTTTGCTCATCCTTTGTAAACCCTTGTATCTCTTGTGGGGCCGTCAGTCCAGCACCTTTACTTCCATCTCCAGCGCCACACCGGTCTGTTCCAGCACCCGTGCCTTGACCTGTTTTACCAGCTCCAGTACATCGGCACAGGTAGCTCCGCCCCTGTTGACCACGAAACCCGCGTGCTTTTCCGATACCTGTGCGCCGCCCACGGTAAAACCCTTCAGTCCGCACTGGTCGATGAGTGCTGCGGCAAAATAGCCCTCAGGCCGCTTAAACATACTACCCGCACTGGGATACTCCAGCGGCTGCTTGGACTGGCGCCGAGCGGCCAGTTCCTCCATTCGCCAGGCAATCTGTTCCCGCTCCCCGGCAGCCAGTTCCAACTGAGCACTCAGGATCATGCGGCTCCCGTCATAAAAAGCGCTGCGGCGGTATCCGAAATCAAAGTTGTAAAGCATTTCCACTTCACCGGCCTTTGTGATGACAGTCACCTGCCGCACCACCTGTGCCATCTCGCCGCCGTAGGCTCCGGCGTTCATGGTAACCGCACCCCCCAGCGTTCCGGGGATGCCGTGGGCAAATTCCAGACCGGTCAATCCCTGCTCCCGGGCAAAAACGGCAAGGCGGGCCAGCGTTACTCCGCTGTCTGCGGTGACAATACTTCCCTGTACCTCACAGCAGCGCAGATTGGCGCTTTTAATGATAAAGCGTTCAATCCCATCGTCTCCCACAAGCAGGTTAGAGCCGTTGCCCATAAAAAAGGGCTCGATACCCAGTTTTGCCGCCGTCCGGACACACAGCACCGCTTCGTCCTGTGTGGCGGGCAAAGCCATCAGTGCCGCCGGACCACCAATATGAAAGGAGGTGTGCCGCTCCAGCGGCTCATCCACCCGCAGGTCCAGTTGAGGGCAAAGGTTATTCAATTGTTCCTTCAGCAGATTAAAACAGCTCATGGCTTTTCCTCTTTTCCGCAGCAGGGTATACCTATCCAAATTATATCAGGTTATATTATATCAAATCCAACCTGCAAATAGAATACTTTTTCGCAAAAAAGACACTGCTTTTCCCAATTGACTTTTCCGCGGCGCTGTTCCATACTTATGGGGTAGAAAAACAATTCAGGAGGCGTTTTTATGGCTCTTTATCAAAGCGTGGAACAGCTGATGGGCAACACTCCCCTGCTGGAACTGCGCAACTACTCCGCCGCACATGGTCTGAACGCAAAACTGCTTGCCAAGTTGGAATTTCTCAATCCCGGGGGGAGTGCCAAAGACCGGGTTGGCCGCTCCATGCTGGACGCTGCCGAGGCACGCGGCCTGCTCAAGCCGGGCAGCGTCATCATTGAGCCCACCTCTGGCAATACGGGCATTGGCCTTGCCTGCGTGGCCGCCGCCCGGGGCTACCGGGTCATCCTCACCATGCCGGACACCATGAGTGAAGAACGGCGCACCATGCTGCGGGCTTACGGCGCGGAGCTGGTACTCACCCCTGGTGCTCTGGGTATGCAAGGCGCGGTGGATAAGGCCAACGAGCTGGCCGACTCCCTGCCCGGCAGTTTCATCCCCGGCCAGTTTGAAAATCCCGCCAATCCCGCCGCTCACTATCAGACCACCGGCCCGGAGATCTGGAATGACACCGACGGCAAGGTGGATGTGTTCGTAGCCGGTGTGGGTACCGGCGGCACCATCTCGGGCACGGGCCGCTATCTCAAGGAACAAAATCCCGGCGTTCGGGTGGTAGCAGTGGAGCCTGCCGGTTCCCCTCTCCTCTCCGGCGGTCAGGCCGGCCCTCATGGCATTCAGGGCATCGGTGCCAACTTCATCCCTACTGCCCTTGACCGCACCGTGTATGACGAGGTGATCCCCGTCACGGAAGAGGATGCCTATGCCGCAGGCCGTGAACTTGCCAAGCGGGAGGGCGTGCTGTGCGGCATCTCCTCCGGTGCGGCGCTGTTTGCCGCCACACAGCTTGCACAGCGTCCGGAATACGCAGGCAAAATCATCGTGGTCCTCCTCCCCGACTCCGGTGACCGCTACTTCTCCACCCCCATGTTTACAGAATAAACGAACGCCCCGTACCTGCGGTACGGGGCGTTCGTTTGTTGGTTTGATTACTCGGCGGCAGGCACGCGGATAATACCCACAGGGCACTCCTTGACACACAGCTGACATCCCACGCACTTGTCCTGATCGATGAAGGCCAGATTGTTTTCCACAGTAATAGCCTCCTTGGGGCAGGCCTTGGCGCACTTCATGCAGCCGATACAGCCGGCGGTGCAGGCTTTGCGGGTGTCCGCGCCCTTGTCCTTATTCTGGCACAGGACCACGGGCTTACGCTTGTGCTCCGGCACAATGGAAATAACCGCATTGGGGCAGGCAGAAGCACAGGCGCCGCAGCCCACGCACTTTTCCCGGTCCACCTTGGCAACGCCGTCCACAATGTGAATCGCATCAAAGGGACAGGCAGCCACGCAGTCGCCGTAGCCCAGACAGCCGTACTTGCACATACCGTCGCCGCCATACAGGCCCTTGACCGCCTGACAGCTGGAAAGGCCGGCGTACTCGTACTTCTTGGAGGTCTTTTCGCAGGTACCGGCACAGCCCACAACAGCCTTCATGGCCACGGTGGCGCCCGCCTCCACGCCCATAATCTGTGCGATGGCAGCAGCACAGGCCGCGCCGCCGGGGGTACACTTGTTGACGGGAGCGCCGTCCTCCACGATGCTCTTAGCGTAGTCGGCACAGCCGGCACAGCCGCAGGCACCGCAGTTGGCACCTGCCAGAACGCCGGTGATCTGCTCCACGCGCTCATCCACGGGAACATACATCAGAATGGAGGCGGCCACCAGAATCACAGCACCAATCACGCCGATCACAGTGACGATAATTACAGCCAGTAAAATCGGATTCATAGCTTTTCCTCCCTCCTATCAAGCACCAAAGATGGCTTCCACGATGCCGCCAAAGCCCATGAAGGACAGGGAGGTCATCGCCGCGGCCACCAGAGTGATGGGCAGGCCCTCGAAGCACTTGGGTACGTTGGCCTCCTCCACCCGGCGGCGCACGCCGGAGAAGATCACCATGGCCACCAGGAATCCGATACCGGCACCGGCAGCGCAAACGATAGACTCGATAAAGTTATAGCCATTGTCCAGGTTCAGGATGGTCACACCCAGAATGGTGCAGTTGGTGGTGATCAGGGGCAGATACACGCCCAGAGACTTGTACAGGGTGGGGATATACTTCTTCAGAATGTTCTCCAGCAGCTGCACCAGAATAGCGATGATGAGGATAAACACGATGGTCTGAAGGTATTCCATGCCAAAAGGATTCAGAATATAAATTTGGATGGGCCAGGTGGCAGCAGTGGCCAGGACCATGACGAAGGTAACTGCCAGAGACATGCCCACAGCGCTGTCCAGCTTCTTGGACACGCCCAGGAAAGGACAAATACCAAGGAACTTGGCAAGCACATAGTTGTCCACCAGGATCATGGTGAAAAAAATCGCAGCAAGCTTCATCGCCATTACGCATTGCCCCCTTCCTCAGCCACAGCGGCCTTGACCTTCTTGGGGCGGGTGGTCAGCCAGGTAGCCCCAGCCATGAGCACACCAAACACAAAGAAGCCGCCGGGCGCGCTGGTCATGATGGTAAAGGGATCCACACTTGCGGGCAGGACCTGAATAGCAAAGCCCTCAGGCAGGAAGGACAGCAGCCCATCCAGCCCGGCCATCCACGTACCGGAGCCCAAAACCTCGCGAATGGAGCCCATAATGGTCAGGGTCAGGGTAAAGCCGATACCCATACCAATGCCGTCCAGGGCAGAGTCAATGATGCTGTTCTTGGACGCGAACATCTCGGCACGGCCCAGAATGATACAGTTGACCACGATCAGCGGCAGGTACACACCCAGAGCCGTATCCAGACTGGGCAGGAACGCCTTGACGATCATCTGCACTACGGACACGAAGCCCGCGATCACAGTGATGTAGCAGGGAATGCGCACTTGATCGGGAATGACCTTGCGCAGAGCAGAAATAACGATGTTGGAACACAGCAGCACAAAAGTAGCCGCAAGGCCCATGCCGATTCCGTTGGAGGCCATAGTGGTCACGGCCAACGTGGGACAGGTGCCCAAAACGAGCCGCAGAACGGGGTTCTCGTTCAGGATACCGTTGGTCAGAATTTTCATTTTATTACTCATTTCGTTCACCTTCCTTTCAGCCGATGGCGTTGTACGCCTCAATGGCGGAGTTGACAGCAGCCAACAGTGCCTTGCTGGACACGGTGGCGCCGGACAGACCGTCCACATCCTGATTCAGCACCAACTGCTCAGCCTCCAGTCCCTCAAAGCGGGTCCAGAACGCGGGGTCACCGGCCACCTTGCTGCCGATGCCCTTGGTCTCCTGATTCTCGGTGACCTTGATCTGGCGGATGGTTCCATCAGCGGTAAAGCCAACCATAACGGTCATGGTACCGCCGTAGCCCTTGGCAGAGCTGGTGACCACGGCACCCACGCCGTTGTCTGCTACATACACGTCGGACACGTTGGCCAGGTTGATCCCCTCCGCCTGTGTGAAGCCGGTGGCATCGGGCAGCAGTTCCATTCGGGCAGCCTCCTGCGCTTTGCGGGTGGCCTCTTCGATGATGGGCTTGGTGATGTCATTGGTCAGGGCCAGTGCACCGGTGATGACAATACAGATAACGCTCAGCACTACAATAGGCTTGAAAATCTTATTCCAGTTGTTCATTACGCGGCACCTCCCTTTTTTACCTTGGCGATACCCAGTTTATCCTGACGGGTCAGGACCTCGATATAGGGCACCAGCAGGTTCATCAGCAGGATGGCAAAGGACACGCCCTCATTCATAGTGCCCAGGAAGCGGATGGCACAGGTGATGATACCCAGACCGATGCCGAACACCAGCTTACCCTTGCGGGTGGTGGGAGAGGTGACATAGTCGGTGGCCATGAAGAAGGCACCCAGCATCAGACCGCCGGACAGCAGCTGATAGATGGGGTCCTGACCGGCACACAGGGAAAGAACGGCCACAGTACCCAGATAGGTCACGGGAATGGTGGGGCTTATGACCTTGGTTGCGATGAGGTAGATGCCACCCAGCAGGATGGTCAGGGCGCAGGTCTCACCCAGCACACCGCCGTGGGTGCCCAGCAGCAGAGCCTTATAGGCCTCAGAGCCAACCTCCACAGCCGCAGCGGTGGCGGAAGAGCTGGCATCCATGGCAGCCACGGCCAGAGGAGTGGCGGAAGTGAAAGCGTCCACGCCGCTGGGAGGGAACGCATAGTTCGCCATACGGCTGGCAAAACCCATGGCCAGTGCGATACGGGCCACGATGGCGGGGTTGGCAAAGTTATAGCCCAGACCGCCGAACAACTGCTTGACGATAACGATGGCGATGAACGCACCCACAATGGCCATCCACCATGGAAGGGTCGCGGGCAGGTTAAAGGCCAGCAGCAGGCCGGTAACCACGGCGGACAAATCGTCCACGGGCACTTCCCGCTTCATCAGCTTGCAGTAGCCGTACTCAAAGGCTACACAGGCAATCACGGTAACAGCGGTAAGGATCAGGGAATTGATACCGAAGATCACGATGGACGCGAACAGGGTGGGCAGCAGAGCGATGCACACCCTGCCCATGATCTTCCGGGTTGTATCCGCGCCGGTAATGTGGGGCGCGGCGGTAACGATCAGTTTATTGGCCATCACTTCTTACCTCCATTCTTCATCATGATCTTGGCCAGAGCGATGGAGGGTGCCAGCGGTCGCTTGGCGGGGCACACGAAGGAGCAGGTGCCGCAGCTCATGCACAGGTCGGCATTGAGTTCCACCAGCAGATCCACATTCTTGGTCTCATAGGCCCGGACAATTTCCTTGGCAGACAGGCCCAGAGGGCATGCGTTGGTACACCGGCCACAGTGGATGCAGTTGGTGACCTTGGCCGGCTCGGCCGCCTTGCGGGACATGGCCAGAATGGCGTTGTTGTTCTTCAGGATGGGCTGCTCCACACTGGCTACACAGGTACCCATCATGGGGCCGCCGTAGAGGATCTTGCCCGGCTCGTCAGTCAGACCGCCGCAGAAGTCCAGCAGTTCCTGAATGGGAGTCCCGATAATGACCTCCACATTGCCCGGATTCTTCACAATATCGCCGTCCACGGTCAGACGTTTGGTGGTCAGAGGCATACCGGTCTCCAGATATTTTGCGATGAAGGCCACAGAGGTAACGTTCATCACGATCACACCTACATCGGAGGGCAGGCCCGGGAAAGGCACTTCCCTGCCGGTACAGGTCTCGATGAGCACCTTTTCCGCGCCCTGAGGGTACTTGCAGGGCAGGCTCTTGACCTCAATAGGCATATCCTTCGTGGCCTCGGACAGCTTGTTGATGTCGTCAGGCTTGTTGGCCTCGACGCCAATGACGCACTTGGGGATATCCAGATACTTCATAATGGTCTGAATGCCCTTAATAACGTAATCGGTGTCCTCCTGCATACAGCGGTTATCGGAAGTTATGTAGGGCTCGCACTCGGCGCCATTGATGACCAGAGTGTCGATCTCGTCCAGATTCTTCGGGGCCAGCTTGACCGCCGCAGGGAAGCCCGCACCACCCAAACCAACCAGGCCACTGGCGCGCACCGCATTCTGCAGGCTGGCCAGATCCGTAACCACCGGGGGCTTGATCTCAGGGTCCACCGTCTGATTTCCGTCGGGGATGATGACCACCGCGGTCTGAGGTGCGCCGTTGGGTGCGGTGATGGTTGTAATAGAATCCACGATGCCGGACACGCCGGAGTGGATATCCATGGAGACAAAGCCCGCGGCCTTACCTACCACGCTGCCCACATACACCTGGTCGCCCTTGGCCACCACGGGCGCAGCAGGCGCGCCGATGTGCTGCCCCATGGACAACACGATTTTGGACGGCAGAGGCATGACCTTTGTCTGCTGTCCCGCAGTCCCCTTATTGTGGGGCACTTGCGCGCCAAGGGCAGAACGCTTAAAAAATTTGTTCATTCCGGTTTCTACCTCCCTGTTTTGCCTGTTTTCGACGGAAAACAGGCTGTTTTGCGCGAAGCACAGTTTTTTCGGGTATTTCTTTGAATTATGCCGAAATGGCTCGCTTTCTTCGGCATTGTGTCCTTATTTACGGACACCGCATCAACACATTTTATATAATACACCAAATACGGGATAAAAGGCAAGCACTTCTCCCCTATTTTCTTTTGGTTTTCGTTCCTCTTTTTCCCTCTTTCGACAATTTGTACAAAGCACAAAAAAGCGCTCCGTCTACAATTAAATAGACGGAGCGCTGCTGATATTATAATCAGCCCGGAGGCCAGGTCATATCCCGGCCGCCCAACACATGGAAATGCAGATGGAACACGGACTGTCCCGCCTGCTCGCCGATGTTGGACACCACACGGTAGCTGTCCACGCCAAGCTCCTTGGTTACCTTGGCAATGACCGTAAAGATATGGGCTACTACGGCGGCGTTTTCCTCGTTCACCTCGGACACAGAGCCGATGTGGGTCTTGGGGATGACCAGAAAATGGGTGGGTGCCTGAGGATCGATGTCATAGAACGCCAGACACAGCTCGTCCTCATACACCTTATTGGAGGGGATGTCTCCCTTAACGATCTTGCAGAACAGACAATCGGACACAAGAATTCCTCCTTACAGTCCCAGCTTGGCGGACACGATGTTGTCCACCGCCGCCAGCGCGTCATCCAGCTTGACCACGTCGGTACCGCCGCCCATGGCGCTGTCCGGCTTACCGCCGCCCTTGCCGCCGCAGATGGGAGTGACCTCACGAATAATGTCGCCGGCTTTCACGCCCTTGGCTACGGCATCCTTGCCGCAGGTGGCCAGGAATGTGATCTTGTCGTCGTTCACCGCAGCCAGCACGGCCACAATGTTGGTCGCCTTGTCACGGAGCATATCACCCATCTGGCGCAGACGGTTGGCATCCGCATCGGCCACGGTAGCGGTGAGTACCTTCAGACCGCCCACGTCGTGGGTACCGAAGAGCATCCGCTCGGTCTCGCCGGCGGCCTCCCGGGCCTTGTACTTCTCCACAGCCTGCTGCAGCTTCTTGATTTCGTTCATAGCTGCCTCGGCCTTTTCCAGAATTTCAGCGGGCTTGGCCTTCAGAGTGGCCGCAGCCTGGAACAGCTTGTGCTGGTTATCGTTCATGGTATCCAGAGACACCTTGCCGGTAGTTGCCTCGATACGGCGCACGCCAGAAGCCACAGAGAACTCGCTGGTAATGTGGAACACGCCGGCCTTGGCGGTGTTGTCCAGATGGGTGCCGCCGCAGAACTCCACGCTGTACCCCTCGCCCATGTCAACCACACGCACGGTATCGCCGTACTTCTCGCCGAACAGGGCAATAGCGCCCTTCTCCTTGGCCTTCTCGATGGGCATTTCCTCTGTGACAATATCGTAACCGGCCAGCACAGCCTCATTGACCATAGCACTGACCTGTGCCAGCTCCTCGGCAGTCATGGCAGAGAAGTGGGTGAAGTCGAAACGAACGCGGTCGGGCTCCACCAGAGAACCGGCCTGATGGACGTGGTCACCCAGCACGGTACGCAGGGCCTTGTCCAGCAGATGGGTGGCGGAGTGGGCGCGCATGATGGCGCGGCGGCGGTCCAGATCGATGGCGGCGCACACGGTGTCGCCCACCTTGAGCACACCCTCAGACAGCTTGCCGGTGTGCATATATTTTCCACCTTTATTCTTCTGGACATCAGTTACTGTAAAGGACATATCCTTGGCAGTAATCACACCATGGTCGGCCACCTGACCGCCCATCTCGGCGTAGAAGGGAGACTTATCCAGCACCACGATGGCTTCCACGCCGGGCATCAGTTCCTCGGCCTGCTCGTTCTCCACCACGACGGCCACGACCTTGGCATCGTCGATGATGGTGTTGTCATAGCCCACAAACTGGGTGGCGGGCACTTCCTTGCCGAACTCCACGCCGGCCCAGCCCAGATCGCCCAGAGCCTCGCGGGCCTTGCGGGCACGCTGGCGCTGCTCGTCCATCTGCTTATGGAACTCGCCCTCGTCCAGAGTCATTCCCTGCTCCTCTACCATCTCGATGGTCAGATCAACGGGGAATCCATAGGTGTCATACAGCTTGAAGGCATCGGCGCCGGAGAAGGTAGTCTCACCCTTGGTCTTGTGCTCGGTGAGCATATCATTAAAGATCTTCAGGCCGCCGTCGATGGTCTTGGCGAAGTTCTCCTCCTCGGTGCGAATGACCTTGGTAATATAGTCCTGACGCTCACGCAGCTCAGGATAGTGGCCCTCGTTCTCGTGGACCACGGTATCACACACCTTGTACAGGAAAGGCTCATTCACGCCCAGCAACTTACCGTGACGGGCAGCGCGGCGCAGCAGACGGCGCAGCACGTAGCCACGGCCCTCGTTGGAGGGCAGAACGCCATCGCAAATCATAAAGGAAGAGGAACGGATATGATCGGTGATGACGCGCAGGGACACGTCCTTGGCAGCAGTCTCACCATAATGGGCACCGGTGATCTCGGACACCTTGTTGGTGATGTTCATCACAGTATCCACATCGAACAGGGAGGGCACTTCCTGGCACACGCAGGCCAGACGCTCCAGACCCATGCCAGTGTCGATATTCTTCTGCTTCAGCTCTTCGTAGTGGCCCTCGCCGTCACTGTTGAACTGGGAGAACACGTTGTTCCAGACCTCAATGTAGCGGTCACAATCACAGCCAACCGTGCAGTCGGGGCTGCCGCAGCCGTACTTTTCACCGCGGTCATAGTAGATCTCGGAGCAGGGACCGCAGGGGCCGGAGCCGTGCTCCCAGAAGTTGTCGGCCTTGCCGAAACGGAAAATGTGGTCTGCGGGAACGCCGATTTCCTTGTGCCAGATATCAAAGGCCTCATCGTCGGCAGGAGTGGTCTCGTTACCCTCGAACACAGATGGGTACAGACGATTGGGATCCAGACCCACCCACTCAGGAGAGGTCAGGAATTCCCAGGACCAGTGGATGGCTTCCCGCTTAAAGTAGTCACCAAAAGAGAAGTTGCCCAGCATCTCGAAATAGGTGCCATGGCGGGCGGTCTTGCCGATGTTCTCAATGTCGCCGGTACGGATGCACTTCTGGCAGGTGCACACCCGGGTGCGGGGGGGCTCCTGCTCACCGGTGAAGAAGGGCTTCATGGGAGCCATGCCGCTGTTGATAAGCAGCAGGGAGGCATCGTTCTGAGGAATCAGGGAAAAGCTGGGCAGGCGCAGATGGCCTTTGCTCTCAAAAAAAGACAGGAACATCTCGCGCAGTTCGTTTACTCCGTATTTTTTCATTGGTCTCTCCTCCAAATTTTTTCTCTTTTACTGCCGAGCAATACTCAGCCCGATCAGGTTCATGTCAACATCAAAAGCAAAGCCAAAGGCCACTTTTTCTTTTTCATACTTGCAGTGGAACACCGCCACACCGTGGGGCTCCGCCTCCGGTTCCGTAACACCTTCTGCCTGGGCGTTGCCTACCTCTACAAACTTACCCAGCTCTTCGGGCACGATGTGCTCGTCCACCAACTGCTTGATCACATCCACGGTGATTTCCTTATCCTTTTGGCTGCGGATATCCTCGCGGAAGCGGGCAAGGACCAGCTCGTACTCCCCTGCCAGCAGTTCGTCCATAACCTCCTGCCCTTCGGCAATGACCGTCTCCTTGTCCATCCCCTCAGGGAGAGGTGCAGGGCCGGTACAGCCTGTGAGCAGCAGGCTCATGGCAAGGATCAGGCAGCCCAGACTCAATACTCGTTTCATCTTCATATTCAACCTCCTTGATCATTAAAAAACGCCCCCGACCTTCCGGTCAGGGGCGAAAATCACTTTTCACGGTACCACCCTGATTTTAAAATTTGCTGTGCAAATTTTAAATCTTAAGTCATCCGCTAACGGGGATGAAGCGTTCCGCTCCTCGCGGACCGTTCAGGAATGGCCTGCACAGACGAACGCGAGGGCTTTCACTCTCCCCTCTCGCTAAAGCGCCGGTAGCTGTGCTTTGTTCCGTCACAACGTTTCCTCTGGTATTCTATCATATTTCCCCCGCTTGTCAACCACTTTTCACTGTAACGAAACCCTTTCTTAAAAACGCCGCACAAAGATATCACTGTGCTCCAGAAAATCGTCAACGGAAGAAAACCCAAGCCGGCGCAGCAGTTCCGGCACATAAGGATTTTCCAGTGGAGTTCGATACGCGGCCATCTGCCCGTATCGTTCCACATTCTCCCTTCCCAACTGCGGATCCACCAGTACCTTCGGGCCACCCACACAGCCACCCTTGCAGCCCATTCCCTCAAAAAAATTGGCCGTTTGCTCTCCGTTCCGGATGCTCTGGATCAGGTCGCGGCAAGCCGGTACGCCGTCCGCCTGAACCGCTTTTACCTGAACAGGCCGTTCCGGCCGCAACTGTGCCACCGTAGCGCACACCGCCTCACTGACTCCGCCCGTATGGGCATAGATCCGCCCGGCCCGGGACGAGTGATCCCGTTCACTTTCCTCTATCTCCTCAGGCCGGATGTCTGCCGCCCGGAAAATGTCCTGCATCTCCTGAAAGGTCAGCACATAGTCCACCGCTCCCGCCACGTCCGGCTCCCGTGCCTCCGCCTTTTTTGCGATACAAGGCCCAATAAAAACGGTGAGTGCGTCCGGGTGGAGATGCTTTACCGCCCGGCCTGCCGCAATCATGGGAGATACCGCCCCCGGAACGTGCTGCATCAGTTCCGGGTATTGTTTTCGGATCATGCCGATCCATACCGGGCAGCAGCAGCTGGTCAGCTGAAAATCCCCCTCGTTGTTTACATTCCGATCAAATTCCAATGCTTCCTTCAGCGTGAGTATATCCGCAAACAGAGCCACCTCCACCATGCCGTCGAACCCCAGCCTTTGAAAGGCCGTGCGCAGCTTGCCCGGTGTGACATCCGGAGAGAATTGGCCGTGAAAGGCCGGAGCGATCAGTGCATAAGCGGGGCCTTTTGCCTTCTTCAGTGCATACAGGGTGGGCAGCACGTCCCGTCCGGCGGTCAGATTACCGGACTTGCAGGCTTCAATACACGCGCCGCAGCCATTACACAGCTCAGGATCAACGGTCAGTTTTCCCAGCTCATCCTTCACAATTGCCTGAAACAGGCAGGCGGCCGCACACGCCTCCTCCCCCTCCCCACAGCCGCAATCACGAAGTCGAATGACGGGCGGGTGCTCCTCCGGATGGAGCAAACAGTCCAGATGCCGCCCCTTCTCCCCCTGTTTCTCTCCCCGCAGGGCACGACCCAACGCATCATAATATGTGTGTTCGAAATCCATACCGCCACTCCTTCCTTTTGGATGATTATGTCCCTTGCTGAAAAAAACAAAACAAAACCCTATAAGCACTTTTTGTCTTTTTACGGCGGGAAATTATGCTTGCAAATGGACCACAGGTATGTTAGTATTATACCCACAAGTTGAAGCATGCAGGATTAGTACATCGGTAGTATGTCGGCTTCCCAAGCCGAAGAGGCGGGTTCGATTCCCGTATCCTGCTCCATCGTCGTCGCGGACTGCATATCGTTCGCGACGATTTTTATTCTCCCTCATTGCAAAAAGGAAGCGGCTGCACAGCAGCCGCTTCCTTTTTGTTTTTGAAATCAGCCCCACAGGGCGGACAGGGTGGGGACCACCTGCTTCTTGCGGGACATAATGCCCGGCAGGAACGCACAGTTATCCTCCGGATTTCGAATGTTGAACGCCTGGACAATATTGTTCTCGTCACCCAGGAACAGCAGCTGGGTGCCATCCAGCAGCACGTCCGTAATCATCAGCAGAACGGTATCCATCTGCTTACCCCTGCGGATCTCGGCCATGGCCGCAAGGAACTCATCCTTGCGCTTGAGCAGACGGTCGGAATCCATGCAGGTGATCTGGCTGATGGCCAGGTCGTGACCGGCGATGTGGAATTCCTTATAGTCGGTCTTCAGCATGGTCTCTACTGTCTTGTCGTCGCCACAGGCGGCAGCGAAGATATCCTGCCCCAGCTCCTCCAGCGAAACATTGGCAATACGGGCCATACGGTTGGCCACGTCAATATCACGCTGTGTACAGGTGGGAGACTTGAACATAACGGTATCGGACACGATGGCCGCGGCCATCAGGCCCGCCATGGTCTCAGAGGGCATCAAGCCCTTTTCCTGATACATGCCCGCGATGATGGTGGCCGTACTTCCAACCGGTTCGTTACGCATAAAGATGGGATTCTTGGTCTCGATATCCGCCAGCCGGTGATGGTCCACAATCTCCAGAATTTCCGCCTGCTCCAGTCCGGCCACAGACTGCGCAAACTCGTTGTGATCCACAAGGATCACCTGCTTGCGCCGGGGACGAAGCAGATGGAAACGGGACAGCGTGCCCACCACCCGCTCATTCTCGTCCAGAATGGGATAGGCGCGGAACCGGCTTTCCAGCACAGTGTTGCGTACATCGTCTATGTAGTCTTCCAGGTGGAAGCAGACAAGACCTTCTTTATTGCAGATGCCGCTGATGGGCAGTGCGTTGCAAATCAAGCGTACGGCTCGGTATGCGTCAAAGGGTGTGGAGATCAGGCAGGACTCCGTCTTCATGTCCAGCAGATCCTGAGCGACCTCCGCCTGACACACAATCACACAATTCACGTTCAACTCCATGGCCCGGCGGATCATGTCCGGCTGGTCGCCGCAGACAACAATGCTGTCCTTGTCGGAGAAGATCAGATGCTCCCGCCCGGTGGGCAGGGCGATGGTTACTTCACCGGAGATCATATCCCGCATCTCGCCGCTCTTGTTCAGAATACGGCCCTCCAGCACAGACAGCAGGTTGTACACGGGCAGACCCTTCATGTAGGGATCCCGAACAGAGGCGACGTCGTTGCTGGCGATGTCACCGGCAGAGATCATGCCCTGAACGGAGCCGTCCTCCCCGGCAACGGGCAGGACCTTGAATCCCTCGTCCTGCATCACCTGCCAGGCACGGCTGACCGTGGCGGCAGGAGACAGGATAGGCGGCGTGTCATAGTCCAGATCCTGCACCTGCGTGCGCAGGTTATTGAGCAGAGGGGGCGGCTGTGCTCCAAATCGTGCGAGAACCACCTGCGTCTCGTCACTGATCTGACCCAGTCGAGCCGCCTGATAGCGCCGGTCACCCAGTGCGTTCTTCAGGGCGGCATATGCCATGGCAGATACGATGGAGTCCGTATCCGGATTGCGATGACCTGTGATATAAACAGTATCCATATTGAGCCTCCTTTGGCCGGACTTTGTGTGTATCGTGTTAAAATATTCCCTTGTTCAGTGCCTGACGCATCGCGGCAACCACTCGCAGGTTGACGGTAGGCCGTTTGTCCAGCTCGTTGTACTTTTGCCGAACCGCCGCGTCATCCACATCCGGGTTATTAACTATAATTGACTTGATCTGCTCCAACGGCTCAATACAGGCATCCAGCGCCCGTTCCACCGCTTCCCTGCCCCGGTAGCAGAAGCCATATGGGTGGTAGTCATGGGCCGTGCAAATGCACTCAACGTCCAGTTGGCGCACCTTTTCCACTGCCGGCTTATGCAGTTCCGGGAAATAGATCGCGCACGCCCAGTCGGTGGAGCCGAAGATGCCGTACATCTGGAGGCAGTCGCCGGTGATAAGCGTGTGGGTCTGGGTGTCCAGCAGAGCCATACTGTCGTGGGTGTGTCCGGGAATGGTGACTACACGGAACTGTTCGGCAATGATTTCTCCATCTTCGGGCATGTGGAAATCAAAGTCCGCATACTGCTCCCGAAGGTCGGCAGAACGGGAAAGAATACAGGCTTGTGGATAATGCTCCATCACCCACTTTAAACCGCCGGCATGGTCCCGGTGATTGTGGGAAATGAACACGAAGTTTAACTCTTCCGCCTTAACTCCAATCATTTCAAGCATGGGAACAATCTGTTCTTCCACGTCCCGCTGCGCGTCTGCCGTGTCAAAGAGTATCGTCCCCTTTGTGCCCTTGAGCACATAAACCGTTGCAAAGATATCCTTGTAGGGGATCTCGAGCCGCCAGAGTGTATCGCTGATTTGTGTTACACCATTCATTCCGACTCCTCCTTGTTTTTTTAATTGTAACGTATCTTGAAGAAAAAAACAACCGTTACTTATGTTCCCTGCATAAGTAACGGTCATTTTTCTGATCTTTATTTTCGAAATCAAGTGCCAACCGGGCAGGCTGTAAAGAACTGCTCGGTTGGCATTACACACAATTACTTGCCGTTCAGGTTGGTGCCAATCACCTTGGTACATTCCTCAATGGCCATCTTTCGCAACTTTCCGCAAAAAACATTTCCTGTCCCTGTGCCAACGGCCTTTCTTTAGAAAGCCGTCTCAAACTACTAAAATGAGACATGTTTTTCAAAAAGTTGTCTGTTCAATGCGTAGACTGTGCTACTGAATAATGCTATGATGGCTCCACAAGCAGAAATTCCCTTTTTTCCGATACCTGAAAGGAGATTGTATCATGTCTATTACTCAAGACCTTTATAAGCACGCCAAACAGATCATCCCCGGCGGCGTTCAGCTGCTGAGCAAGCGCCCCGAGCAGATGGCTCCCAATCAGTGGCCCGCCTACGCCACCAAGGCCAAGGGCTGTGAGGTGTGGGATCTGGATGGCAACCACTACTACGACATGACCACCAACGGCATCGGCTCCTGCCTGCTGGGCTACGCCGACCCCGATGTGACCAAGGCCGTGGTGGACCGCGTCCAGAACGGTGCCATGTCCTCTCTGAACGCTCCCGAGGAAGTCTGGCTGGCCGACCGCCTGCTGGAGATCCATCCCTGGGCTGAGCAGGTCCGTTTCGCCCGCACCGGCGGCGAAACCTGTGCTGTGGCCGTTCGTATCGCCCGCGCCGCCACCGGCCGAGACATGGTTGCCATCTGCGGCTACCACGGCTGGAGCGACTGGTATCTGGCCGCCAACCTGAACAACGACTCCGCCCTGAACGGTCAGCTACTGCCCGGTCTGGCTCCCACCGGCGTGCCCAGCGGTCTGACCGGCAGCGCCGTCACCTTCTTCCACGGCGACACCGAGGCCTTCGACAACATCATCCGTGAGTACGGCGACCGTCTGGCCTGCGTTATCATGGAGCCCGTGCGCGGCAAGATGCCCGAGAAGAGCTTCATGGAGCATGTGCGTGACGAACTCCATCGCGTGGGTGGCGTGCTGATCTACGACGAGATCACCATTGGCTGGCGTTTGAACTTCGGCGGCAGCCACCTGCAGATGGGTGTCAACCCCGACATCGCCGTGTTCGCCAAAGCTCTGGGTAATGGCCACCCCATCGGTGCCGTTATCGGCAAGCGCGCGGTGATGGACGCCGCTCAGACCTCCTTCATCAGCTCCACCTACTGGACCGAGGCCGTCGGCCCCACCGCCGCTCTGGCCACCATCAACAAGCTGGAGCGCTGCAATGTTGCTGAGTATGTCTGCAACGTGGGCCTCACCGTCGCCAAGGATTGGGAGGAAGCTGCCGCCCGTCACGGCGTGGCGATCAGCACCGGCGGAACCCCCTGCCTGATGCACTTCGGCTTTAAGGAGCATTCTCTGGCTCTGAGAACCCTGTACATTGTGCTGATGCTGAAGGAAGGTTTCCTGGGCAGCACCGCCATCTATCCTACTCTGGCTCACACCGACGAGATCCTGGCTCTGCACCGTGAGGCCATCGACCGCGTCTTCGAGAAAATCAGCAAAATCATTCCTCAGGGCGAACAGGCCATTCTGGACGCCATCGGCGGTCCCGTTTGCCAGACCGGCTTCAAGCGTCTGCTTGACTAATCTCTATACTAATTGTTAAAATTACCCTATGACCGGGTACCATAGCCACCCGGCTATGATACCCGGTCATTCTTTCCGGAGGTGGTCTCCCATGACAAGCCGCCCGCACGATTTTGAACTGAAACTGAATCAGGATTCTGTCTTTCTGCGGTTGGATGCCCCAAAGCTTTACTCCAAGCGGAATGTTTTGAATGCTGACCGGCACAGCCACGCAGAATATGAGCTTCATATCGTTCTTCAGGGCGTAGCCCAGATGGACGTTGAAGATCGACACTACAGTCTGAAGGAACAGCAGGCCATGCTGATCGCTCCCGGCCAATACCATTTGCCCAGAGCACTGCCCGGCTCCTTCGAGCGTTTCTCCCTCTCTTTCTCTGTTTCCGAGGGCCCCTTGCTGGACTGTCTGCGTCGTCAGATCCCATCCTGCCGCGTGTTCTCCATTTCCTCGGAGATGGAAAGCATCTGCCGCGGAATCTTCGCCGAATGCGCCTGCAAGGCCGCGTTCTGGCAGACGCTGCAGACTGCTCAGCTGTCCGCGCTGATCGTGCATCTGTTTCGCCTGCTCCATCTGGACAGCAACGCACAGCCGGTCCACGCCAAGTCGGATGAGCCCGTACGCACCGACCTGATTGACAACTATTTTGAACAGCATTTCACCAAGAAAGCCGGTCTCTCCGACCTGGCCGCAACGCTACATCTGTCCAAGCGTCAGGTGACCCGGGTCCTTCTGGACAGCTACGGCATGGGCTTTCAGGAAAAGCTGACCAGTACACGGATGGATCACGCCGCCTGGTTGTTGCGCACTACTGATCACAGTATCAGCCTGATTGCCGGTTCTGTGGGTTATGTTTCAGACGCCGCCTTTTACCTCGCATTCAAAAACCACTTTCAGGTAACTCCTCAGGAATACCGCAGGCAGTTTTTGCACTGCCCTAAAAAAACCAAAAGCTGATTTTTCGCTCCACAGGTAAGTTAATTGCCTGTGGAGTTTTCTTTTTTCTTGACCCTGTGCCGCAAATTGGATAAACTAAAACAGGCTTTATTAATTGAAAGTGAGGCTTTCTCCATGAGTTCTTATGCCATTGGTGTAGATATCGGCGGTACAAGCGTAAAGCTCGGTCTGTTCTCCAACGAAGGAACACTGCTTGAAAAGTGGGAGATCCCCACTGACACCCAGGAGCAAGGGGAACGCATTCTGCCTGACATCGTTCGATCCATCCGGCAAACGCTGATCGATAAACAGATCTCCTTTGACCGGATCGCCGGTATCGGAATGGGTGTGCCCGGTCCTGTGGACGAAACCGGTGTTGTACGCAAATGCGTCAACCTCGGTTGGGGTGTCTTTAACATAAAAGATCGTATGACCCAACTGCTCCCCGAGATCCCAACAATCGCCGCCGGCAACGATGCCAACGTGGCTACGCTGGGCGAGCTGTGGCAGGGCGGCGGCAAAGGTCACGACAGCGCCGTCATGTTCACACTTGGCACCGGGGTCGGTGGCGGCGTGGTACTGAAGGGCACTGTTGTTCCCGGCTTCAACGGGGCAGCAGGCGAAGTGGGACATATCACGGTGGAACCTCTGGAGACCGAGCCCTGCAGCTGTGGCAAGCGGGGCTGTCTGGAACAGTACGCATCCGCAAACGGCATTGTACGACTGGCAAAACATATGCTGGCCCAGTGCGATACCCCCTCACGCCTGCGCGCACTGGACCGCATCACCGCCAAGGATATTTGCGATCTGGCCCGGGACGGAGAATCAATGTCCGCCGCTATTTTGGACCGCTGTGCAGATTATCTGGCTCTGGCTATGAGCTACGTCTCCTGTACGGTAGATCCTCAAATCTTTCTTGTGGGCGGCGGTATGAGCCGGGCCGGCAGCGTACTGATAAATGCTATTGCCGCACACTACCGCAAGTATGCGTTCCACGCCTGCGCGCAAACCCCAATCTCAGAAGCAAAATTGGGCAATGATGCCGGTATCTTCGGGTGCGCCGCCTTGATCCTAACTTAAAGATAAAAAATAACAGGGGCAGTTTAGACGGGTGCTCGTAAGACAGTAATTCTAAAAAATTACTATTTTACGGCATCTGTCTGACAGGGTTGGAAAACAACAGCGAAAAGAACGATGTTGAGTCGAAAGACTTAACATCGTTCTTTTTCTATCTCAAAATCATTGAAATTACGGAGGTTTTACCATGAAACGCCTATTATCTTGCGCGTTTAACTTTGATACGGTCTGTGTGGAACTGAAATTTTCAGACGGCACTATGATTGCCATTGATACCATTGCCGTTGAAAATGAGATAGCAGACAATATGTATCAGCAGTCAGAGCTTGATTATCTTATCTACAATGACCCGATCGCATACGCCGATCTGATACTCAACGGTAACCCGGAAACCTATCTAAAGGCAGTAACTGAATACAAAATGCTCGATTGAGAACACAAAGTATCCACAGCCGTTTCTGTGGGTACTTTGTCGTTATGGGTGTTCACAAAAAAGGAAAATACAATATAGTGCATCACATTGACAAAACGCCTAATTTATGCTATAATAATGCTTAAATAGTGCAAGGAGGTCGCCAAATGAGTTTAGGAGATGCTATAAGAATGTCTCGGCAGAAGGCTTTTTTTACACAGCAGGATTTTTCACAGAAGCTAAACGTTGCTCTTTCAACAGTCAATCGTTGGGAACTTAATAAAGCCAAGCCGAATATGAAAGCAATGAAAAAACTCAAAGAATTTTGCGATGAATATGGGATTGACTACGAAATCATAGAAAAAGAGTGGTTGATATTTTGAGCTTAAGCAACTACAAACTGCTCAGAAACCGTATTTGTCCACGGAGAGTAAAATGGTATGAAAAGGATTAGATTTACAACGACTCAAATTATACTATTGAGTTTTCTTCTGGTGATATTGATCGGAAGTGTTCTTCTGGCACTGCCGATAAGCTCAACTAACGGGATAGCAGTGCCGTATATCGATGCTCTGTTCACGGCAACAACTTCAACCTGTGTTACTGGACTCGTGACGCTGCCAACTTTTTCAACATGGAGTGTTTTTGGGCAGATTGTTATACTGATTCTGATACAGGTTGGTGGACTTGGAGTTATCACGATTATGACAGGATTGATGCTTCTCTTGAACAGAAAACTGGGCATCAGCGACAGATTGCTCATTCAAGAAGCTTTCAATCTCAATACTATGTCGGGCCTTGTCAAGTTTGTCAAGAACGTGTTATTCGGCACGCTGATCATCGAGGGAATTGGTGCAGTTCTGTATATGCTCGTGTTCGTCCCTGAGTTTGGTGCAAAAGGCATTTGGATATCAGTATTCAATTCAGTTTCCGCCTTTTGTAACGCAGGTATTGACATTATCGCGGATAACAGCCTTTGCAATTATGCCGCAAATCCCTTAATTAACATCGTAACCTCTGCGCTCGTAATTCTCGGGGGTCTCGGATATATCGTATGGTGGGATGTTCTCCGTGTAGTTAAGAGCCGTTCACCCCAAAATAGAAAAATATTTAGACATCTGACCTTGCACAGCAAGATAGCAATTACCGTTACGGCGGGGCTCATCCTTGCCGGTGCGATTCTCATATTTATTTTTGAATATGCAAATCCTTTGACCATCGGAGAGATGGACTTATTC
>SVLE01000052.1 GCA_015068065.1 Oscillospiraceae bacterium
TCAATCCAAAGCACCTGTTTTTGTTCGTTTTGCTAATTTTGCTCAAACAATTGATTTTTCAAGGTTTTTGTGGTACACTTTAGTCAATTAAGTTATATTTTTTAACTGTCGCAGAGTGATGAACTCTGCGAAAAAAAGAATGAAGGATTGGTGAAGAATCAGTGGAGGACAGGTGTATTTGCTGTGGAACGATCGTTCCGGAGGGACAGATGGTCTGTCCGTCCTGCGTGGTAAAAGGGGCAGTAAAAACAGACACCAAGGTGCCGACCTGGATTGACAGAATAAAAATATGGTTCCACCGTCGAGGGGGAAAAGCGGGCAACGGTAGTTTGCACGGAAAACCGGCAGGCTATGTCGGACAGAGCAAGAGGAAGAAATAAGAATAAGGAGAAACCGCAAATGAAAAAAGCAAGGAAAATCATCTCCAGCGTGCTGGTTTGGCTGGTTGTTCTGTTTGCTGTTGGGATGATGATTTTTACGATCATCTCAGTTAATACGTTTGGCCGCAATGACCGTGCGGTGTTTGGACACAAGATGTACATTGTGTTGTCTGACTCTATGAGTGCTACGGATTTTTCTGCCGGTGATCTGGCCGTCGTGAAAGAAGTGGATCCAACTACTCTGCGAGAAGGAGACATTATTGCTTTTATGTCCCGGGCCAATGACAGCTACGGGCAGACGATGACGCATAAGATCCGCTCCCGGACCACCACGCTGAACGGAGAGCCGGGGTTTATTACTTACGGTACGACTACGGGAATCGATGACGAGGGAATTGTTACTTACCCCTATGTGCAGGGCAAATATGTCTTTGCAATTCCCAAGTTGGGCTCATTCTTTACGTTCATGAAAACGCCGGTTGGTTATCTGGTCTGTATCCTGCTGCCGTTTATGCTGCTGATTCTCTATCAGGGTGTGAATTGCGTGCGCATTTTCCGCCAGTATAAGCGGGAACAGATGCAGGAATTGCAGGATGAAAAGGATGCTATTGCTGCAGAACGCCGTCAGGCGGAAGAGATGATGGCTCAGATGCTGCGTCTGAAACAAGAGATGGAGTGTATGACCTCGGCAGGTGGAGAGCCCAAACCGGAAGCGGAACAGGCAAAAGAAACAGTAGATGTGGATGCCATGCTGGCCGAGCTTGCCGCACTGCGCGCCCAAGTGGCAAAGCAGGAGCAGGTCACGGTTAAAAGCGAGGAACAGACGGTCTGAAGTTGACAAGGGGAGTAAATCATGCAAGGCAAGCGGGTGCTGAAAAAGCAGAAGCCACAATTGAATAGCTCTCTGCTGGGCACCTATTTCGTCAGCCTGTTTTCGGTGCTGCTGTGCGTCGTCATGCTGTTGGGCACGACCTTTGCGTGGTTTTATACCGATAACACCAGTACAGGAAACGAGATTCATTCCGGCATATTAAAGGTGGATATGTTCCATGTGGCCGGAGGGGGCAGGATATCGCTGTCGCAGCGGTCCAGACATTCTGTATTTTCTTCCGATCAAAAGTGGATTCCCGGAATGGAGCAGACGCAGACAGTGGAAGTAATCAATACTGGCAACATGCCGCTGTCGTACAAACTGTACTTTACGCCGGAAACTGTTGAAGCGGGTGGCACAACGGTTCGAGGTGCGGCAGACCCCTGGCTTGCAAGCCTGTTTACCGTATCTGTGAAGCAGAACGGTGTCAGGACCATGGCACCGCTGGATGAGGTTCTCAGGGATAAAAGACCCTTTGTTGAGGAACAGCTCCTGCATCCGGGTGAGACTCGAACCATCGACATTACTCTGAGGATGGGACTAACTGACGATCAGTTGGCTGTTATGGGGAGGAGGATGCCACTTTACCTGATGCTGGAGGCATCCCAGTATCTTGCGGATACCCCTTGATCTATCTGCCAAAGAAAGGTGTGGAGGAGTAGCCTGTGAAAAAAACATTACTAAAACAGGGGTGGAACATTCTGTCCAGTGCATTGGTGGCCGCGGTGGTTTTGGTAGCTGTAAGTCTTGTGCTGCTGCGCATGATGGGTTATCAGGTGTTTAATGTGGTTTCCGGCAGCATGGAGCCGACCTATAGCGTGGGCGATCTGATTTATGTGAAAAGTGTGGACCCCGATGCGGTAGAGGTGGGGGATCCCATTACGTTTGTGCTGAATGAAAACCTCGTTGTGGCCACGCACCGCGTGATTCGTGTGGATGCGGAAAATCGCCACTTCTATACCAAGGGAGATGCCAATGAAACGGCGGATGCTGCCCCGGTGCACTTTAATAACCTCATCGGTATCCCCACACTTAGCATTCCCAAGTTGGGCTATGTGTCCGACTTTATCCAGCATCCCCCCGGAACCTATATCGCCGTCGGAGCAGGTTTGATGCTGCTTGCGGCACTGTTCGTGCCAGATCTGCTGCGGGGTAAGAGCACCCGGCAGGAAGAAAAAGAGAAACAAGAAGAGGAGATTACGGTATGAAAAAGAAGAGTGTTCTTGCCCTGAGCCTTGTGATGGCGCTGGGAGCCACCATGATGGTGGGTGGCTCGCTGGCCTGGTTCAGCGACACGGACGAGACCACCAATACCTTTACAGTGGGCAGTATAGAAATCGAGCAGGTAGAGGACTTTGAGCAGAACTCCCAGCTCATCCCCGTGGGGAGCAATCATACCCCTGCCGACGATGAGAACTTTATTAAGAAGGAAGTGTCCGTCAAGAACACCGGCAAGAATCCTGCCTACGTGCAGACCTTTGTCGCCATTCCTGCGGTGCTGGACAATTCTGGTATTTTACATATTCACGACAATGCCACGGGAATGGCGGGTAACGGTTGGGTTGCCGTAGACGGCGATCCCGCTACCAATGATATTGATCCGGTGGCCGTATCTGTGATGCTGGATGATGACAATAACAGTGCGACCCCTGCAGTGGAGTATAACGTCTTTAAATACCGGAATGAGAAAACGTTGGATGCACCGACGGCAACTACTGAATCGAAAACAGATGTGGTAATTCTCGGCATCTATATTGACGAGAGGGCGGATATCGATATTGTTCGCAACGCTGGGGACGCATCAAAAATTGATCACGCCTACTTTTCTATAAATGGAACTAAAATTGGCGGATATGATGTGGCAAATATGACGCTGAACGTTTATGTTGCCACCCAGGCCGTCCAGTCTCAGGGGTTCGAGACTGCGGCCGACGCACTGAATGCTGCGTTCCCCAACCACCCCTGGGCAACCCCCTGACGCGTTCACAACGTTTCGTACATAGCGCTGATCCAACGAACGTTTTGAAATGAGAAGCACCAAATCTGAAAGAAAGGAGGAACTACATATGCGCACAAAGAAAAAAATCTTTGCCGTGGCTCTGGCTGTGTGTCTGGTGTCCATTCTGTCGTTCAGCACGTTGGCTTGGTTCAACGCTACAGAGAGCGTGACCAACAAGTTCATGGTGGCCACCACTGGTTCTGGTACAGGAACCGGCGGCGGAAGCACTGCGGAGAAGATCTTCTCTGTTGATTTGTGGGAGTATGTTGGCGACAAGGACAATGTGGCTGGTGAGGACAAAGACGCAGAAGGCAACCCCGTCGTTGACGCTGGCGAAAAGGATCATGACGGTCTTGTGTTTGAGAATATTCTGCCCGGCGTGGTGTATCACAAGGAGCCTGTGGTGGAGAACACCGGTTCTTATGACCAGTGGATCCGTGTGGTCGTTACCGTGACTAAGGCGACTGCGTGGAAGGATATCCTGAGCACCTACGGTATCACCGATCTGGGAACGATTTTCCTGGAGCATGATGATACGGTTTGGGAGTGTCATTCTGGCGCTGGTTGGGAAGCCGACGATGCCATCAACTATGTCTATTATCTCAACGAGAAGCTGGCTCCCCGCGAAATGGCGGTTCTCTTCACCGGTGTAAAACTGCCCGGTCAGGTGACCCAGGCTGATATGGCCAAGCTGATCGACGCCAACGACAATGTCGAGTTCGACATTAAGGTTCGTGCCGATGCCATTCAGACAGAAGGCATTGACGGAGTTACAAATGCTCAGGAAGCATTCGAGGCCATCAATTGGAATGCCAATGTGACTTACGATCAGGCTATGAATCCTAACCCCTAACTCAATTCCAATCTCCGGGCGGCAGATTGCTGCAGCCCGGAGATCCGGACCCGCGCCGTGCGCGGGAAACCGCAGTTTCTGCGGGGATGAAGACGAAAATCATCTTCCTTGTGAAGTTAAAAGGAAAGGAGGTACAGCGTATGAGCGGACGGAAGAGGTTGGGCGCACTTTTTGTGGCAGTTATTCTGTTTTTTGCCCTTGATCTGACCCGGGAAACCGTGGCCTATTACACGGCCACAGGTACCGCCACCAACGTTGTGACCTCCGGAAGTATCAAATTGAAAATCCACGAGCAGACCAAAGATGGTCAGCCGTTCCCTGCTCAGGGAATTCGGGTGCGTCCCGGCGACAAGGTCAGCAAGGAGGTCACGGTGGAAAACACCTGCGACCAACCCTTTTATCTGCGCGTCAGGTTGACCAACGGGGTAGAGAAATTGGTCATGCCCGTGAAGGATGTGTTCGCCTTTGACCTGAATACCGCGGACTGGACCCTCCATGAGGACGGCTGCTATTACTACAACCATGTGCTCCAGCCCGGGCAGCGAACCTCACACCTGTTTAAAGAGGTGGAGATCGTTCGCAAACATGTGGACGGTCGATTCTCCGGACGAACCCTCACCCTGACTGTGACGGCCGAGGCCGTCCAAAGTAAGAACAACCCTGTCGATTACCCGTGGCAGGCACAGGGGTGGCCCGCGGCAGAGGGGGGACAGCCATGAGAAAACTGAAGCAAATAGCTGCCTGTGCTCTGACTGCCGCTGCTCTGCTGTGTGGCAGTATGCCTGCTTCTGCAGCAGAAAGTAACGTCAGTTACAGTGGAGATGCAGGTCACTTTGTGTTTGCTCCCGGCAGTGACCAGTCGGTTACAGACCTGTTTACAGGTTTTAAGGATGTTATGCCGGGGGACATTCTGGAACAGACGGTTACCGTGCGCAATCATGCCTCGGACAAAGTGAGCGTCAAACTTTATCTGCGGGCATTGGGTGCACACGAGCAGTCGCAGGAGTTTCTTTCACAGTTGACCTTGGTGGTCAATGCAAAAGATGGCGAGTTGTTCCATGCTCCGGCAAATCAGACGGCGCAGCTTGATGATTGGGTAGAGCTGGGAGAATTTTGCTCCGGCGGTGAGACGGATCTGAACATTACACTTCAGGTGCCAACTGAGCTGGACAACCGATTTATGGATGCAGTGGGTTATTTGGATTGGCAGTTTATGGTGGAGGAATTCCCCGTGGAGCAGCCGGATGATCCGAATCAGCCCGATGACCCGGACAAACCTATAGACCCGGACCAGCCGGATGATCCCGATAAACCCGACAAGCCCATCGAGCCTGACAAGCCGGACGTGCCCAAAACGGGCGACAATGTGAATGTGAGGCTGTTCACCGGCCTGTTCGTTGGCTCCGGGCTGCTGTTTGTGGTCCTGCTGTGGCTGCTGCTGAAAAAGAGGGAGAAGAAATCGGACGAATGACCGGACCTGATTGAACGGAATGTAAAGGAGGCCAGAGCAAATGAAACAGCACAAAACGACCAGAACCGCTCTGGCCCTGTCCGCGTTTCTGTTTGTATTCTGGATCCTGCTGGGTACCAACGCCACCCTGGCGTGGTTTTCCGACACCACACAAACGGCAAAAAACACCTTTATCATCGGTGATCTGAATTTGGATGTGGAGTATAAAAACGGCTTTGTGACCGCTTGGATGCCTATGACTGAGGACTCCAAGGTGTTCAATGAGAACGCTCTGTACGAGCCGGGCTTTACCCAGGTGGTCTGGCTGAAGATCGAAAACAAAGGCAATGTGGACTTCAACTACAAGGTGGCTGTAGACGTGAACAGCTACACCACCAGTGTCAACCGCTATGGCGCGGAATTCTGCCTGCCGCCATATCTGCGTTTTGGCATTCTGTTCGGGCCGAGTGAGATCGAGTTGGAACGGAAGCTTGCCCAATCCCGAGCAGACCAAAGCATGGGCGATTATACGTTCAATACCTATTCCAAGGCGGATGATGGTGCAGTTGTCCGTGCCAATGAGA
Source organism: Oscillospiraceae bacterium (assembly GCA_015068065.1). Taxonomy (GTDB): domain Bacteria; phylum Bacillota; class Clostridia; order Oscillospirales; family Oscillospiraceae; genus Lawsonibacter. The sequence continues at coordinate 6,138 of SVLE01000052.1, forward strand.
CTCGATATGCCGCTGTGGTTGTCTATATGCCGGAATCGGTGGGCAACGAGGCCAATTACCAAAAGGGATACAAGGTGCCTCAGGTGGACCTGGGCATGACCGTATTTGCCCAGCAGGCAGGGACACCCCTGAACTGATGGCTATGTGAAAAAAGGAAAGGAGGAAAACGCTATGAATGAAAAACAGAGTAAGACGATGCGGTGCCTGCTCGGCGCAAGTGTAATGGGTGCGGCGTTGTCTGTTTGTCTGTGTGTGGGCTCTACGTTTGCATGGTTTCAGCACACGGTAAGCAACGAAAATGTAATTGAAATCGGCACATTTGGTACGAATGCAACGATGGCCCTGACACAGACGCGGAGTATCGCGCAGGTTTCTTCTGCTGCTACGGTTTTTCCTCCTGGTTTCTACGATTTAAGTATACGAGGAGTCGGTAACACGCCGGGATACGCACGGATTTTTCTGGATGCTGTCAATTCCGATTTTCGCAGTGATACCTATTACACCAAGCAACTGAGCGGAAAAAGTGCATACACCTTCCAGATTATGCTCCATGAGCCCACAGCAATTCGTGTTGTTCCTGTTTGGGGCAGGATGGATGGGGAAAGTCCACTGGACGAGGAAGAAATCATTTGGTACGGTAGACCGCCTATTGTGGAAAAGCCGAAAGAAGACGAGTCGCAACAGGAAAATGATGCGGAAGTTATACCACCCGCTGAGGGAACAGACAGTGCACCCACTCCCGGTAACGGAGAGGGTACACCGCCTGCTGACGATGGAGAGAGTACACCGCCCACCGGTAGCGGAGACAGTACACCGCCCGCCAGCGGCGGAGAGAGTACCCCGTCCACCGGCGGCGGAGACAGTACACCGTCCACCGGGAATGGAGACAATACACCGCCCGCCAGCGGCGGAGAGAGTACACCGTCCACCGGCGGCGGAGACAGTACACCGTCCATCAGCGTGGGAGAGAGTACACCGCCCGCCAGCGGCGGAGAGAGTACACCGTCCACCGGCGGCGGAGACAGTACACCGTCCACCGGGAATGGAGACAATACACCGCCCACCGGCAGTGGAGAGAGTACACCATCTACCAGTAGCGGAGACAGTACACCGCCCACCGGTAGCGGAGAGAGTACACCGTCCACCGGC
>SVLE01000012.1 GCA_015068065.1 Oscillospiraceae bacterium
CAGACGGGCGAAGGGATCGCTCTCGTAGATCTTGTTGGCGTAGTAAGCATCCAGGAACTTGCCGGCGTCGTCGCGGGAGAAGCCGAAGGTCATCTGGGTCAGGTCGTTGGTGCCGAAGGAGAAGAAGGCAGCCTCCTTGGCGATCTCGTCGGCGGTCAGAGCCGCGCGGGGGATCTCGATCATGGTACCGACCATGTATTTCATGTCGGAACCGGCGGCAGCGATCAGCTCGTCAGCGGTGTCGGTGACGACCTTCTTCACGAAGGCCAGCTCCTTGATCTCGCCAACCAGGGGAATCATGATCTCGGGAACCATGTTCCAGTCGGCATGACGGGCCTGAACGGCCAGAGCAGCCTTGATAACGGCGCGGGTCTGCATGGCAGCGATCTCGGGATAGGTGACAGACAGACGGCAGCCGCGGTGACCCATCATGGGGTTGAACTCGTGCAGGCCGGAGATGATGGCCTTGATGTCGGCAACGGACTTGCCCATGGTCTTGGCCAGATCAGCGATATCGGCCTCGTCGGTGGGCACGAACTCGTGCAGGGGGGGATCCAGGAAGCGGATGGTCATGGGACGGCCCTCGAGAGCCTCGTACATGGCCTCGAAGTCACCCTGCTGCATGGGCTCCAGCTTGGCCAGAGCCTTCTCGCGCTGCTCCACGGTGTCGGAGCAGATCATCTCGCGGATGGCGGGGATACGGTCAGCCTCGAAGAACATATGCTCGGTACGGCACAGACCGATGCCCTCAGCGCCGAACTTCACGGCCTGAGCGGTGTCGCGGGGGTTGTCGGCGTTGGTGCGGACCTTCAGGCGGCGGAACTGGTCAGCCCAAGCCATGATGCGGCCAAACTCGCCGGAAATGGAAGCGTCAACGGTGGGAATAGCCTCGCCGTAGATATTACCGGTGGAGCCGTCCAGGCTCATCCAGTCGCCCTCAACGTAGGTGCGGCCGGCCAGCTCGAACTTCTTGTTCTCCTCATCCATCTTGATGGCGCCGCAGCCGGACACGCAGCAGGTGCCCATGCCGCGGGCAACGACAGCGGCGTGAGAGGTCATACCGCCGCGCACGGTCAGGATGCCCTGAGCGGCGACCATGCCCTCGATATCCTCGGGAGAGGTCTCCAGACGGACCAGCAGCACCTTCTCACCGCGCTCGGCCCACTCCTTGGCGTCCTCAGCGGTGAAGACGATCTTACCGCAGGCAGCGCCGGGAGAGGCGGGCAGGGCGGAAGCCACGGGGGTGGCCTTCTTCAGAGCAGCGGGGTCGAACTGGGGGTGCAGCAGGGTGTCCAGGTTGCGGGGGTCGATCATGGACACGGCCTTCTTCTCGTCGATCATGCCCTCGTCCACCAGGTCGCAGGCGATCTTCAGAGCGGCAGCGGCGGTACGCTTGCCGTTACGGGTCTGCAGCATGTAGAGCTTGCCGTTCTCAACGGTGAACTCCATATCCTGCATATCGCGGTAGTGATTCTCCAGAATGCCGCACACCTCGACGAACTGGGCGTAGGCCTCGGGGAACTTCTGCTCCATCTCCTGAATGGGCATGGGGGTACGCACGCCGGCGACCACGTCCTCGCCCTGAGCGTTGGTCAGGAACTCGCCCATCAGCTTCTTCTCGCCGGTGGCGGGGTTACGGGTAAAGGCAACGCCGGTGCCGCAGTCATCGCCCATGTTGCCGAAGGCCATGGACTGCACGTTGACGGCGGTGCCCCAGGAACCGGGGATGTCGTTCATGCGGCGGTAGATGATGGCGCGGGGGTTGTTCCAGGAACGGAACACGGCCTTGACGGCGCCCATGAGCTGCTCCTTGGGGTCGGCGGGGAAGTCGGAGCCGATCTTGGACTTGTACTCAGCCTTGAACTGCTCGGCCAGCTCCTTCAGGTCGTCGGCGGTCAGCTCCACGTCCTGAGTGACGCCGCGCTTCTCCTTCATCTCGTCGATGAGCTCCTCGAAGTACTTCTTGCCGACCTCCATAACGACGTCGGAGTACATCTGGATAAAGCGGCGGTAGCAGTCGTAAGCCCAACGGGGGTTGCCGGACTTCTTGGCAATGACCTCAACGACCTGCTCGTTCAGGCCCAGGTTCAGGATGGTATCCATCATGCCGGGCATGGAGGCGCGGGCGCCGGAACGCACGGAAACCAGCAGGGGGTTCTCCAGATCGCCGAACTTCTTGCCGGTGATCTCCTCCAGCTTGACGATGTACTCCATGATCTGAGCCTGGATCTCGTCGTTGATCTTCTCGCCGTCCTCATAATACTGGGTGCAGGCCTCGGTGGAGATGGTGAATCCCTGGGGAACGGGCATGCCCAGACCGGTCATTTCGGCCAGATTGGCGCCCTTGCCGCCCAGCAGCTCACGCATGGAACCATTGCCCTCGGAGAAAAGGTACAGATACTTGTGTGCCATTGTACGAATCATTCCTTTCTTATTCTTTGAATACGCATCTGAAAAACCCACCGCCCCGGGCGCCGCGCCCTTGCGGCGGCTCTTTTCAGATGCGTATTACCGGCGGCTTGTCCGCCGTTGTTTTGCTTCCTTATTGCAGGGCGTAGCCCTCCGATAATAAAACTTGCGCAGATATTATATCCGTTTGCAGGAAATATTGCAACCGCTATTAAACCGATTTTACATTATTTTTTTCTTTTTTCATGGTCAAATTCACCATTCGACCCCCTTGCGGGCCTCTATCCCCCGGTCAAAGGGATGCTTTTCTTTCTCCATCCGGGTCACATAGTCGGCCCGGGCCAGCAGTTCCCGCTGTCCTCTGCGGCCGGTGAGCACCACTTCTCCTGAAAAGCGGTCCAGCAGGGCCAGCACTGCCTCAAGGTCCACAAGGCCGCAGTCAACGGCATCACATAGCTCGTCCAGCACCATAAGTTCTGTCCGGGGAGCAAGTGCAACCAATCGAGCCATCATATCCACATACCGCGCCCGTTCCTCCTCCCGCTGCTGTTCGGTCAGCTGAAAGGTAAAGGGCAAACAGTCCGGCAGGGGCAGCAGTTCCACACCCGCCAGACCTTCCAGCGCAAGCCGTTCTCCGCTGTCCTCACACTTCAGAAACTGGGCGATCACCACCCGTTTCCCCCGCCCTGCCATACGCAGAGCAAGGCCCATGGCGGCCGTGGTTTTCCCTTTTCCGTCGCCGTGATAGATGTGCAGCATACGATCACCTCATTTTTATTGTATCATTCTTTTCCCGCCGGGTACAGAACAAAAACGGTGCTTTCTCACGAAAGCACCGTTTTTATCACAGTTTATTCATCAGCCATGCCGCCGCCCCAAGCTGTACAGCCATCAGGACGGGCAGACCGTATTTGAACTGGCCGTGTCTGGTCTTGTGGTGAAAGGTCTTCATTCCGGCAATAACGCCCACCGTTCCGCCCAGCAGTGCAGCGGTAAACAGGGTCTTTTCCGGAATACGCCAAGCGCCGCGCTTGGCCTTCCACTTATCCAGTCCCATGAGCAGAAAACCCGCCGCATTTATGGCCGCCAGCCACAGCAAAACCGTCTGGGGCAGCTCATTCATCGCTCTTCTCCTGTTCGGCAGGCTCTTCCGCCCCGGCCTCTGCCCCGGTTTTGGGTTCGGGGGCGGCCACAGGCTCACTGACCATGTGGATGTTGCGGGCAGGAGGCTCGATATCCCCGGTCAGTCTGCCCTTGGAACGGGTGGATGCGTAGGCATCCTCCACCAAGGCAGGGTCCCGCCCCTCAATGATGGCAACCATTTCGCCGCCGGTGATGGTCTCCTTATCCAGCAGGTATTCCACCACCTTGTGCATATCCTTCAGGTTTTCCTGAATGACCTTGACCGCATCGGCATAGCAGGCGTCCAGAATGACCTTGACTTCCTTGTCCATAGCCGCGGCGGTGTCCTGGGCGCAGTCCAGCCCGTAGCCGCCGTCCAGATACTGGTTGCGGACGGAGGCCAGTGCCATCATGCCGAACTCCTCGCTCATGCCGAACATGGCCACCATCTTCCGGGCAATGTCGGTGGCCTCCTGAATATCCTGAGAGGCACCGTTGGTCATGGTGTTCAGCACCACCTGCTCGGCGGCACGGCCGCCCATAGACACGGCGATCTTGGCCATGAGCTCTTCCTTGGTGCGCAGGTTGGTCTTATCCTCCTCAGGCATGAGCAGGGTATAGCCCAGAGAGCCCTCGGTGTGAGGTACGATGGTGATTTTCTGCACGGGTTCGGCATTTTTCTGCTTGTAGGCCACCATGGCGTGCCCCACCTCGTGATAGGCCACCAGCTTGCGTTCAAAGGGGGTGAGCACGGAATTTTTCTTCTCGCTGCCGGCGATGACAAATTCAAAGGAGGCCAGCAGATCTTCCTGATTGACAAAGCGTCGGCCCTGACGCACCGCACGCAGGGCGGCCTCGTTGGCCAGATTGGCCAGATCCGCACCCACACAGCCCGCCGTGGCAAGGGCGATCTTCTTCAGATCCACATCCTCAGCCAACTTGATCTTGCGGGTATGCACCTGCAGGGTGGCAAGCCGTCCGGCCAGATTGGGACGATCAATGGTAATGCGCCGGTCAAAGCGGCCGGGACGCAGCAGAGCGCTGTCCAGTACTTCGGGCCGGTTGGTGGCGGCCAGAACGATGACGCCCTTGGTGGGGTCAAAGCCGTCCAGTTCCGCCAACAGCTGGTTCAGGGTCTGCTCCCGCTCGTCATTGCCGCCCATGCGGTTGTCACGGGATTTACCGATGGTGTCGATCTCATCGATAAAGATGATACAGGGAGCCATCTTGGCCGCCTCTTTAAACAAGTCACGCACACGGCTGGCACCCACGCCCACGAACATCTCCACGAAGTCGGAACCGCTGATGGAGAAGAAGGGAACTCCCGCCTCACCGGCCACAGCCTTGGCCAGCAGGGTCTTACCAGTACCCGGAGGGCCCACCAGCAGCGCGCCCTTAGGCAGCTTGGCGCCAATTTCGGTGTATTTGCCGGGATTGTGGAGAATGTCGATGATCTCCTGCAGGGACTCCTTGGCCTCGTCCTGCCCGGCCACATCGGCAAAGGTGACTCCGGTGGACTTTTCCACATAGACCTTGGCGTTGGCCTTACCCACGCCGCCGATACCGCCCATGCCGCCGCCCTTGCTCATGCTGCGCATGAGGAAGAAGAACAGGGCCACCATGACCACCATGGGCAGGAAACTGAGCAGCACGTCAAACACAGAGATGCCCTCTGCCTCGTCGCTGCCGTACCCCACGTCATGCGCTTCCAGCAGCAGGATCAGTTCCGGGTCATACTGGGGAAGAACAGGAGAATAATACTCCACTTCGATCCCCTCTTTGCCCAGAATGGAGATGAGGGTGTTCTCTTTCTCGTTCTCCTCCCCCAGATCCACCGTTACACCCTCTTTCAGGGTGATGGTGTAGCGGGTGGGCCCCATGTGGACATACTCCACTTTATCCTCCTCTACCCACGTGCGGAAGGTAGAGTAGTCCACCTGCACACTGTTGGCATCGGAAAACATGGCAGTGCAGCTGTTGAATATCAGGGCCAGAAACAGCGCCCAGCCCACGATATTTATGATGCCGACGATCTTCGGCTTGTTTCCGTTTCCTTTTTTCTGCGGTCTCATACCCGGCAGTTCCTCCTGTTATTTCTCTTCTGCACCGAAGCCGGCGCAGTCCTTCTTTTTGATATTGTGTGCATCATACCATAGCCGCCGCACAAATACAAGGAAAGGCAGTGTAAACTTTTTATTAAAACTTCCCCCGCATGGTACATTTTGTACTTTTCCCCCGGCTTGCAGTGTGCTATAATATATTAACTGTCTACTCTGCCGCCGTTTCCCGGCGGTATTCCGGAGGTATTCTATGAAAGAACGCACTCCCCTGCGCCGCTCCGCTCCCATCGAAGCGGAAAATGACGGTGTGATCGAGGGCCGCAATGCCGTAATAGAGGCACTGCGTGCCGGCGTGACCATTGACAAAATTTTTATTATGAAGGGCGAAACTGATGCCACGCTGGGGCACATCGCCTCCTCCGCCCGGGAAAGGGGCATCGTGGTGGTGGACGCCGACCGGCGCAAGCTGGACGGCATGAGCCGCACCCACTCTCATCAGGGCGTGATCGCTCTGGCCGCCGTGCGGGAATATGCCAGTGTAGAGGATATCCTCAATGCCGCCCGTGAAAAAGGTGAAGCACCTCTGATCGTGGTGTGTGACGAGCTCAGCGACCCCCACAATCTGGGCGCTGTCATCCGTACCGCTGAGTGTGCCGGTGCACATGGTGTCATCATTCCCAAGCGTCGCTCCGCGGGTCTGACCGCCATTGTAGGAAAAACTTCCGCCGGCGCGGTGGCCCATCTGCCCGTGGCCCGGGTCCCCAATATCCCCGCTCTGCTCAAGCAACTCAAGCAGGAGGGTGTGTGGGTGTTCGGCACCGCCGCCGATGCCGACACCACCCTTTACAAGGCTGACCTGAAGGGTCCTGCCGCCATCGTCATTGGAAGCGAGGGGGACGGTATGGGCCGTTTGGTGGCCGAGAACTGCGATTTCAAGGTCAGTATTCCCATGAAGGGACATATCAACTCCCTGAATGCCTCCGCCGCCGCCGCCATTATGCTCTACGAGGCGGTTCGGCAGCGGCAACTCTAAGCATTTGAGCCGTAACGAGCCGCGCGGATGAACCGGAGCGAGGGCAAGAAACCGAAGCCGCAATGCGACTGTTTCGCGCCCGAATTGCAGGCAAGCCGCGCGTCGCGAGCAGGTGAAACGTGATAAGCCTCTCCCCCCAATCAAACGCAATTTTTAAGGAGCCGTATATGGTCGACCATGATGAGAAAAAACTGAATCAGGACAAAGAGCTTGCTCAGCTGCGCTCCATGGTTGGCGATGCGGACGGGGGTGATTTCTCTCTGGACGATATTCTGGCCGAGTATTCCCAACGCAAGTCCCCGGGGAGTGTGGTCAATATGACTGCCGAAGAGGAAGATGACGATAATCTGCTCCTGTTCCCCGGGATTCTGCCCGATCCTCCCCCGCCCATTGAGGATTCCTCTGTGGACGATAATGCGTCTGATGTGGAGGACGAGCAAAACGAGCACTGCCTTCCGGAGGAAGAAGAACCCGCAGAAGCGGTGCAGCCCGCTCCCGATGAACCGGAGCCTTCCCCCCAGTCTCATACACCGTCCGCGGACAACGTAATCTCTTTCCCGGAAAAGGAAGGCCGCCTGTCGGCTTTGCTTCACGATTTGTCCCGGAAGGCGGATGACTACGCCGAGCAGATGTTTCAGGACGAGGACATGCCCTCCAGCCCGGAGACCCGCCGCATGGAGGAACTGATCCCGGGCGTGGATGTAGAGAACGCCCCTACGCGGGAGCGCCGCCCCCGCCGGGAGGACCCACCCGAACCAGACCTCTCCCCCCAGGAGCTGGCCCAGCAGTATGCCAAAGGTCTCGGTAGCCTGCGTACCCGCATGCTGTTGGTCTTTTTGCTGCTGCTCCCTGCCCTGTATCTGATGGTGGAACATCTACTCCCTATCCCCTCTATCCCCCACCCTGCCGATTTGAGTCAGCCTCTGCTCACGCTGCCCCTGAAAGCCTGGATCTGCGCCGGTCTGCTGGGGGTATGTATGTTGCTCTCCTTTGACGTATTGAAAAACGCCGTATCCCGTCTGCGCCGCGGCCGTTTCGGCATGGACACCGTCCTGTTGCTTGCGTGCGCCGCCTCCCTGCTGGACGGTCTGACCATGCCCCTGCTGCTTCCCAGACAGGAACTGCCCTACTGCGCGCTGAACATACTTGCCCTGTGGCTGTCCATGCGGGGAGAATTTCACCGTCGCCGGGGTCTGCGCCTTGCCTGCCGCGGAGCGGCCGCCAGTGCCGAGCCCTATCTGGTCACTCTGGACGAAGGCAAGTGGAACGGGCGCGATACCTACACCAAGCATTCCGGCACCCCGGACGGCTTCGGCAGTCAGATTCAGGCCGATGACGGAGCGCAACGCATCTTCCGTGTGTTCTGCCCTGTCATTCTGATCGGCTGCGGCGTTCTGTCCGTGCTCTCCTCGGTGGGTGCCGGGGAGCCCCACCGCATTCTCTGGGCTTTGTCCGCCACGCTGACCGCTTCCTGTACCCTGTGCGCTCCACTGATTTTCAGCCGCCCCTTCCACATGCTGGCCCGCCGTCTGGTCCAGAGCGGTGCTGCTCTGGCCGGTTGGCCCGGAGCAGCCAATGCCCGCAAGGGTGACGGCATTCTGCTTACCGATTTGGACCTTTTCCCTCCCGGCGCCGTTTCCCTGAACGGGATCAAGGTGTTCGGCGACTGGTCTACCGAGCGGGTGATTGGCTACACCGCCACCCTGATCCACGCCTCGGGCAGCGGTTTGGACAAGCTGTTCCATGATCTGCTGCGCACACAGGGCGCAATCTACCGGCAGGCAGAGCGTCTGTGCTGTTATGAGGGCGGTGGTCTGTCCGCCAATATCCGGGGCAATCAGGTCCTTGTGGGCTCCGCTGCATTCATGAATCTGATGGAGGTGGAACTGCCTCAGGGTCTGAATGTAAAAAATGCCGTATTCTGTTCCATCGACGGAGAGCTGGCCGGTATTTTTGCATTGAACTACTCCCTGCCTGACGTAGTATTCCCCTCCGTGGCCGCCCTGCTACAGGAAAAGCTATCCCCCGTGCTGGCCACCCGGGACTTCAATCTGATCCCCGCCATGCTGCGTCAGCGGTTTAAGCTGGCCTCCAACCGCATGGACTTCCCTCCGGTGGAGCGCCGCCGGGAGCTGTCCGATCCGGAGCAGCCCCACAACGCCACCCTCACCGCCGTGCTGTGCCGGGAGGGCATCTATCCATTCTCAGAGGCAGTGGTCGCTTCCCGCCGCCTGCGTGTGTCCGTGCGCGCAAATGCCATCCTGGCCTGTATCGCATCAGTTCTGGGTCTGCTGCTGGCAGCCTATCTGACCGGTGTGGGCGCAGTGGCCTCCATCTCCCCCATCAGCCTGCTGGTTTACCTGAGCCTGTGGTTTGTTCCCGCGTGGCTCATTACCGGCTGGGTGAATCAATACTGATTGACAAAGAACTCTGCACCCTAAGCGCAGAGTTCTTTGCTTTTTATCAAGGAAATTTATCCTTTTAATTTCCATTTTTCTCTTGACTGTAAACCTACTTGATGGCTTATTGTATAGGCAGAAACCGCCGAAGGGAGGCATACATATGACCATTAAAGAGATCGAACAGACCACCGGCCTGCCCCGGGCCAGTGTGCGCTTTTACGAGAGCGAGGGCTTCATTTCCCCCACCCGTGGCGAGAACGGCTACCGGAACTACGCCCAATCCGATTTGGACACCCTATTAAAAATCAAGCTCCTGCGTAGGCTGGACATCCCGCTGGAGGACATCCACGCTCTGCAAAAGGACCAGCTTTCTCTGGACAGTGTGCTGTCCTGCGCCCTGACCCGTCTGGAGCAAGAGACGGCCCATTTGGAGCAGGCCCGGGAGTTGTGCCGCGCCCTGCGGCAGGAGCAGTCCAGCTACGCAACCCTGAATCCCCGTCCCTACTTACAGCGGCTGGACACCCCCGCCCCCACCGCGGAGGAGGCCGTCCCCCAGCCCACCTACGACCGCCTGCCCGAGGCACACTGTCCCTTCCGCCGGTACTTTGCCCGCAACTTCGACCTGTTTCTTTACAATGTCCTGTTTCTGCTGTTCTGTGATCTGGTTCTGCGGATCAACACCGCCAGCGGTCACCCGGCACTACGTCTTTGCATAGGGCTGGTTTCCATGGGTCTGACCCTGCTGCTGGAGCCACTGATGCTCCACTTCTTCTGCACCACCCCCGGCAAATACCTCTTTGGTCTGAAGATCACTCGTGGCGACGGCAGCCCCCTTGGGCTGGGCGAGGCCTTTTCCCGCACCATGGGCGTTCTGGTCCGGGGCATGGGTCTGGGCCTGCCCATCATCGCCACCATTACCCACGGCTACTCCCTGTACCAGATCTACAAGGGGCACCGCCTGGGCTGGGACTATGATCTGGACGCGGTGGCCTACTGGGACGGCAGCCGTCCACATCAGTCCTACTGGGAGTCCTCCAAAAGCTATCTGAAGCTCGTCGCCGCCGCTGTGCTGACGGCAGGTTGCTTTTTTGCCCTGTTCCAAAGCCAGACACAGGCTATGGCCCCCATCCATCAAGGGGATATGACCGTGTCCCAGTTCGTGGAAAACTACAACGACACCCGCCGTTTCCGGTTGCAGGCTGATCAGCGGCTGGACAGTCTGCTCACCGACAGCGGAGCCTTTGAGAACCTGCCCGCCCCCAACAATGTCATCATCGTTGATCCCTTTGAAGATGCACCCCCGCTGAAATTCGACTTCCGGACAGACCCCTCAGACGGCCTGCTCAAAGAAGTGTCCTTCTCCTATTATGCTGAGAACGTCACCACCTCCATCCCCGTAGAGGAGATGGCCGCGGTGGTATGGTCTCTTCTCTACGGGCGGGAGGACATTTCCAAGGGCGAGCTGAATCAGGTGCATAATGCGATCATCAAGCTGTCCGACACATCTGTGCCTTCGGATCGCATTTCCTATCATCACGATTTTGAGGGGGCGAAAGTGGACTTCACCATGACCACCAGTCAAGGTTACGCCTTTACCTCCTGGGGCACGCTTTTCCCGCTCCCAGGTACTCAGGCCACCTGTCAGATGGAGTTTTCTGTTTCCCTCACAAACTGACCCCCCACATTACGTCAAAAACAGCCGCCTTTGGCGGCTGTTTTTTGGCTGTTACGGCATTGACACTCCACCGCCGCTTTCGTATAATAAAGTAGTTCTATTTTATTATAGAGTATTATCCTATCCGATCATACTTTGAAAGGGGATTCATCTCATGAGCAACGATCGTGTCTACAACTTTTCCGCCGGCCCCTCCATGCTTCCGCTGTCTGTACTTCAGCGCGCGGGCGCGGAGATCACCAACTATGGCGGCTCAGGCATGTCAGTGATGGAGATGAGTCACCGATCTAAAGTGTTCCAAACTATTTTTGACGACACACAGGAGAAGTTCCGCCGTCTTCTGGGCGTACCCGAGGGGTACAAGGTCCTGTTCCTGCAGACCGGCGCCACCGGCCAGTTCTCCATGATCCCCCTGAACCTGATGAGCCTGACGGGCAAAGCGGACTACGCCGTGACCGGCAACTTCTCCACCCTCGCCGCCAAAGAGGCCAAAAAGTACGGCACCGTCAACATTGCCGCTGACACCTCCGACTGCAACCACACCCGCATCCCCGTCCAGTCCGAACTGAAGCTGGACTCGGACGCTTCCTATTTCTACTACTGTGCCAACAACACCATCTACGGTACCGAGTGGCAGTACGTTCCGGAAACTGGCAAGGTGCCGTTGGTGTGCGATATGTCCTCCGACATCATGTCCCGCCCCGTGGATGTGTCCAAGTACGGCATCATCTACGCCGGTGCTCAGAAGAACATGGCTCCCGCCGGTCTGACCGTGGTGGTCATCCGGGAGGATCTGGCCGGCCACGAGCTGCCCTACACCCCCATCATGATGAACTACAAGACCATGATCGACAAGGACTCCATGTACAACACCCCTCCCTGCTGGTGCATCTACATGCTGGGCCTCATGCTGGACTGGGTGGACGAACAGGGCGGTGTCGCCGGAATCGAGAAGATCAAGGGTGCCAAAGCCGCTATGCTGTACGACACGCTGGACAACTCCAAGCTGTTTACTTGCCCCGCTCAGCCCGGGTCCCGCTCCGATATGAACGTGGCCTTCCGCACCGAGTCCGCCGAGCTGGACGCCAAGTTCATCGACCAGGCCTCCGCCGCCGGATTTGTCAACCTGAAGGGTCACCGTAACGTGGGCGGCATGCGTGCCTCCATCTATAATGCCATGCCCACCGACGGTGTGGAGAAGCTGTGCGACTTTATCAAGACCTTTGATAAGAACAATTAAAAGAGGGTATTGCCATGTATCGCATTAAAACGCTGAATAAGATCTCCTCCTCCGGTCTGAGCCATCTGGATAAAAGCCGTTTTCAGGTTGGCAACGATGTGGAGAACGAGGACGGCATTCTGGTGCGTTCTGCCCAGATGCATGATTATGAGTTCCCCGAGGCGCTGCGCGCCATCGCCCGCGCCGGTGCCGGCACCAACAACATCCCCATTGACCGCTGTTCCGAGGCGGGCATTGTGGTCTTCAACACCCCCGGTGCCAACGCAAACGCCGTAAAGGAGCTGGTGCTGGCTGCTCTGCTCATCTCCTCCCGTGATATTCTGGGCGGTGCCGAATGGGTGCAGGAGCAGGCTCACACCCCCAATGTGGAGCTTCCCGCCGCCGTGGAGAAGGGCAAATCCGCTTTCGCCGGTCCCGAGGTGTACCACAAGACCCTGGGCGTGATTGGTCTGGGTGCCATCGGTGCTCTGGTGGCCAACGACGCTTTGAAGCTGGGCATGGACGTGTACGGCTACGATCCCTATCTGTCTGTGGATGCCGCCCTGCGTCTGGACCGCCACGTACATGTAGTCAAGGACGTGAACGAGCTGTTCAAGGTGTGCGACTATATCACCCTGCACATCCCCTACCTCCCCTCCACCAAGGACTTTATCAACGAGGAATCCATCTCCAAGATGAAGGGCAACGTGCGCATTCTCAATCTGGCCCGTGGCGAGCTGGTATGCGACGACGATATGATCGCTGCGCTGGAGTCCGGCCGTGTGGGCAAGTATGTCACCGACTTCCCCAACGACAAGATCGCCACGGCGAAGAATGTCATCGCCCTGCCCCATCTGGGCGCTTCCACTCCGGAGAGCGAGGAGAACTGCGCCGTCATGGCGGTGCGGGAGCTGGAGGATTATCTGGTCAACGGCAACATCCGCAACAGCGTCAACCTTCCCGACCTGTCTCAGGAGCGCAGCGGCATTGCCCGTCTGTGCCTGATCCACAAGAATGTGCCCGCCATGCTGACCAGCATCATGACCACGCTGTCCGATGACGGTATCAACGTGGAGAACATGATTAACAAATCCAAAAAGGACTACGCTTACACCATGGTGGATGTGAACACCCGCATCACCGACGAAGTAGCCAACGAGCTGCGGGCCATCCCCGGTGTGATCCGGGTGAGAGTTCTCAATCACTGACAAAAAATCCCTCTGCCTACAGGCAGAGGGATTTTTATGTTCATTACAGCAGTTCGTCCAAAGCCTCACGGAAGATGGGGCCGAGAATGTCGTAGCCCGCCTGATTGGGGTGGACCTTGTCATCCACAAAAATATCCTCGCGGACCTTGCGGAAGTTACCCACATCCTCCGAAGTCTCAAAGAATTCCGGACGATTCCACAGCTCGATAACCTTGGTATCCTCATGGGTCTGTGCGTAAATATGAACCATCTCATTGTAAACTCTGTGCCTGCGCAGGAAGTGGTTCCAACTGTCGGGTTCGGGATCGTTTTTGTGGTTGGGACGGGGATGATCCTCCACGATATACAGCTTGATGCCGGGGAAGTCGGCACGGGCCCAGGCCAGTATACGTGCCAGCGCGTTCATCACTTCCTCAGGACTGTAGCCATATGCAACATCGTTGGCAAAGGTGGCCACCACCAGAGCACGGGGTTCCCAGGGGCGCACCATACGATCATAGTAGTAGAGCAGTTCCTCAGAAGTAGAGCTACCAAAGCCGTGGTTGACCACCGCCAGAGAGCCGTCCTTCATGCGGATATCCTCATCCATGCGGCGGAAGCCGTACTCGGTAGCACCCCAGCGGGTGAACAGGGAGTGTCCATAGAACAGGATCTTCCCCTTTTCAACGGGCTCCTGCTCATAGGCGACAATGGATTTTTCCAACGATTTCAGATCCATGGGAATATCAAACATTTCTTTTTCCTCCTGCCGTTTCAGCTTGCTTGCAGTCTACCACAAGCATTCGGAAAAGGAAATGGTCACCCCAACCAAAATTCGCCTGTTTTTTTGTGCGTTCCGCCACTCCCCTTACATTTGTTCCAGCAGGCTGCGGATCATCCGGGCGTGGGCCTGTTCCTCCCGTGCAATTTCCTGATACAGCTGACGCAGACATGGGTCCCCGCTCTCCTGCGCCGCCCCCTGATAGGCCGCCGCCCCCCGCTGTTCCTGAATGAACTGCTCCCGCAGGCCGGTCATCAGATCCATGGGCGGGCGGGTGCCGTTCATATTGGGTGACTGGTAGCGGTCCCCGGTAATGAGGAAATACGCAGTTCCAAGTCGCTTGGCGTGTCTGCGCTCATCGGCAGCTATAGCTCCCAGCACTTTACTCCCATTTCCTCCCGCCTTGCGTGACAGCATCTGATAAGTACGCATATCCTCCGTCTCGCCGTCGATCATCTCTTTCAGCAGGTCCCCATACTGTTTTGATCCGTGCCCCAGACACATCACGTCATGCCCCGGCCGCATCTCTTCCCTACGGGGCAGAGCAAGCCCCATTTCCGGCATGCTTTCCACGTCCTGCTGTGTGCGCCGCATATCCCGCGCCTGCTCGTCGGCGGGCGGATCAATCTGAATGGGGCTGTTGTTGCCGTCAGGCATGACCCGCCGCCACACCCGTTCAAAGGTCTCCCGGTCACAGGAGCACATCTCCTCCGGCATAGCCGGTGTCATCATATTCTCTTCCATGAATGTTCCTCCTCCTCGGTCTGCACGCCACCCGGGCGTGTATTTTATCCTATGCCACCGGCTTGCCTTTTGGCCCAAAACGTGGTAATTTAGATGAGCAAATCACAAAAAGGAGTTCTTCTCTTATGTCACAGGCCTCTCATCTCGCGTCCGACCTGTCCCGCATCATCAACCGTTCGGGACAATTCGCTTATGAAAATGGCATCACCGTCACCGACGCCCGTCCCGGCTATGCCGAGGGTGTTCTGGAGGTACGTCCCACTAGTTCCAATCCCCACGGCACTGTCCACGGCGGCTGTCTGTACACCCTGGCCGACACCGTGGCCGGCACCGCCGCCTGCGCCCACGGCGCCTCCTGCGTCACCGTCAGCGGCACGATGGAGTTCCTGCGCCCCGCCACCGGCCCAACCATCCGCTGCGTGGCCACCCCCAAGAAGCAGGGACGAACCCTGTCCGTCATGCAGGTGGTACTGACCGACGATGCAGGCAAGAATGTGGCTACCGGCACCTTCACTTTTTTCATGAGTCAGCCAGAAAAACAGTAAAACCCTCCTTTTTTCTTGTTTTTCCTTGACATCTGCGCAGGACAGTGATAGGATACTTGCAATTGAATCTGGTTGATAGAGGTGCGGATCCCATGCGTACCCCGGAACAAGGCCAGGCAGCCGTTCCGGGCGAGAGGGGGCTCCGCCGAAGAAGGCACCGCCTGCCTGGGCGCTGCGTTCTGGGTCGTGGGAGAACATCCCCCGGACTGTCACGAGTTTCGTGGAGCGCTGTCGTTTCCCCTTTTGGGGATAGTATGTCTGTGGGCGCTCCGTGGGAGCGTCCTTTTTGTTTGTAAAACCCGCGCAAGTGCGCGATAATTATTGGAGGGAAAAGAAATGAGAACAAGAAACCGTTGGCTCAGCCGTGTAGCCGTCATCATGATGATGGTACTGGCTCTGGCCACCACCGTCTTCGCCACCGGCGAGGAAGCTGAAGCTGTCAGCAGCTTCTACAACAGCGCCTGGTCCCTGCTGCCCCCGGTCATCGCCATCGTGCTGGCCCTGATCACCAAGGAGGTCTACTCCTCCCTGTTCATCGGTATCCTGGCCGGTGGTCTGATGTATGCCAACTTCAACTTTGAGGGCACCATCCTGCACGTGTTCAACGATGGTATTATCGCCTCTGTCACCGACAGCTGGAACATGGGCATCATTGTGTTCCTGATCATTCTGGGTGCTATGGTATGCCTGATGAACAAGGCCGGCGGTTCCGCCGCCTTCGGCCGCTGGGCCGAGACCCACATCAAGTCCCGCGTGGGTGCGCAGTTGGCCTCCATCCTGCTGGGCTGCCTGATCTTCATTGACGACTACTTCAACTGCCTGACCGTGGGCAGCGTAATGCGTCCCGTGACCGACAAGCACAACGTGTCCCGCGCCAAGCTGTCCTACATCATCGACGCCACCGCCGCCCCCGTGTGCATCATCGCCCCCATCTCCTCCTGGGCCGCTGCTGTGGCTGGCTTTGCTGAGGATGGTCAGGGCTTCAACCTGTTCCTGCGCGCCATCCCCTATAACTTCTATGCCCTGCTGACCATCGTGATGATGGTGGGTCTGGTGGTCATGAATGTGGACTTCGGCCCCATGTCCAAGTATGAGAAAAACGCCATCGAGAACGGTGATTTGTTCTCCGGCTCCAACCCCTACGCCAACGATGAGAACGATGCTGCTTCCGGCAAGGGTATCGTGCTGGATCTGGTCTTCCCCGTGATTTCCCTGATCGTAGCCTGCGTCATCGGCATGATCTACACCGGCGGTTTCTTCTCCGGTGAGAACTTCATCGACTCCTTCGCCAACTCCGACGCCTCTGTGGGTCTGATGCTTGGCTCTGCCGTGGCTCTGGTCATCACCATTGCCTACTACATGATTCGCCGTTCCATGAAGTTTAAGGAAATGATGAGCTGCATCCCCGAGGGCTTCAAGGCCATGGTGCCCGCCATCCTGATCCTGACCTTCGCCTGG
This sequence comes from Oscillospiraceae bacterium, assembly GCA_015068065.1. Lineage (GTDB taxonomy): Bacteria > Bacillota > Clostridia > Oscillospirales > Oscillospiraceae > Lawsonibacter. Next base: position 16,636 of record SVLE01000012.1, read on the forward strand.
ACCCTGAAGGCCATGACCGATTCTCTGGGTGCCAAGGAATATGTTGCCGCTCTGGTTGACAGCGCCAAGGGCATCACCGTGCTGCTGCCCGTTATCGTGTTCGCCGTGGGTTGCGTACTGGCCTTTGCCACCGGTACCAGTTGGGGCACCTTCGGTATCCTGATCCCCATCGTGCAGAGCGCTCTGGATATGAGCGAGCCTCTGGCCATCGTGTGCATCTCCGCCTGTATGGCCGGTGCCGTGTGCGGTGACCACTGCTCCCCCATCTCCGACACCACCATCATGGCTTCTGCCGGTGCTCAGTGCGACCACGTCAACCACGTGTCCACTCAGCTGCCCTACGCCATCTCCTGTGCTGTCATCTCCGGTATCGCTTACCTGCTGGCCGGTGTGCTGGGTGTGATGGGTGCCCCCGTCATCATCGCCCTGCCTGTGGGCGTGGTGCTGATGCTGGGCTTCCTGTTTGTAATGAAGTCCCGCCAGCCTAAGGTGTAATCCTCTTACTCATTTAAAAGGACACGACTGCTCTCAGTCGTGTCCTTTTTCTATGGGCAAATTATGATTTTATACTGGACAAGCCGCCTTTCACGAGATATGATTATAGCACTCGTTTGATGCTTTTATTTTCTGAAAGGGATTTGTGATATGATGCGCCGTTACTCCACATGGGATATTCTTCGTCCGCTGGAACTGTTCCTGTGCTCTTTCCTGTGGCTGGAACTGATCTATCGGCTGTTCTGCGTTGAGCGCTTCTTCGACCGGGGGTTACTGTACATTCTTCTGTTCAGCATTCCCGCTGCCCTGCTGTACACCATACTCAGCTCGGTCTGGAATAAAAAGGGAAACCTCATTGCGGCAGGCATTCTTCTGAGCCTGACCACCCTGTGGTATATGATCCAGTCAGTGTATTTTACCATCTTCCGCACCGTCTTGGTCACCAAGTCCTTTGGGATGGCCGGTGACGCGCTGAGCAACTATTGGCGGGAAACGCTGGCAGGTATCGGAAAGACCATTCCCTGTCTGCTGCTGTTGGCCCTGCCGCTGATCCTGTTTTTCCTCCTGCGCGGCCGTCTCACCCTTCCCGTGCGCGTGGATGCACCGGAGCTTCTGTCGCTGGTCGGGGGGATCGCCGTGTTCCATCTGCTTGCGGTGTTGTGCCTCAACCTGCCCTCTACTGATCTGCTGACCACAAAGGATTTGTATCGCGGTATCCTGCTGCCCGATGTAGCTGCATCCCGCTTTGGCGTGATGACCACCCTGCGACTGGACGTAAGCCAGTCCCTGTTTGGAGCGGATATCCCCGATGACGATGTATTTCTCCCGGACGACGACCGCAGCAGTTCTGCCTCTGGAGATTCCTCTGAGGATATCCCCCCTGAGACTGTCTATCAGCCCAACATACTGGACATTGACTTCGAGACCCTGATTACCAAGGAAACCAACTCGACACTGAAGGGCATGCACCAGTATTTTGCCTCCAGAGAGCCTACCCTGCAAAATGAATATACTGGCATGTTCAAGGGTAAAAACCTCATCATGCTCACCGGTGAGGCTTTCTGGATCGGTGCCATCCACCCCACCTATACCCCCACCCTCTACAAACTGGCCAACGAGGGATTTGTGTTCAAGAACTTCTACAACCCCCTGTGGTGGTACTCCACCATTGACGGCGAGTACGCTCACTGCACTGGCCTGATTCCCTCCAATCAGAGCAAGAATTCTTCCTTCAAGATCACCGGCATGAATAAAAACTCCATGTACTTCTGCATGGGCAACATGCTGGCCATGGAGGGCTACCCCACCACCGCCTACCACAACCACACCCACTCCTATTACAGCCGCCATCTGTCCCATCCCAATATGGGCTACGACTACTACGGTGTGGGTGCGGGACTGGACGTGAAAAAGAGCTGGCCGGAGTCCGATCTGGAGATGATGGAGAAGACCATTCCTCAGGCTCTGGCCGGACAAAAACCCTTCCACAACTACTACATGACTGTCAGTGGCCACATGAACTACAACTTCATTGGCAACGCCATGTCCATGAAGCACAAGGCAGAGGTTGCCGACTCCGGGCTGAGCGAGGCGGCACAGGCCTATCTGGCCTGCAATATGGAGCTGGACAAGGCACTGGAATACGTTCTGGCCGAGTTGGAAGCGGCGGGCGAACTGGAAAACACTGTCATCTGCATGTCCGGTGATCACTACCCCTATGGTCTGGACGGTACCGGTGCCATTGACGAGCTGACTTCCCCCGGCACCGAGAATGACCTGATTGAAAAGTACCGTTCCTCCCTGATCCTGTGGTGCGGCGGAATGAACGAGCCTGTCGTGGTAGAGAAGCCCTGCTCCAGCATCGACGTGATCCCCACCCTGTGCAATCTGTTTGGTCTGGAATACGACTCCCGTCTCATCATCGGTCGGGACATCCTGTCCACCGCCCCCGGTCTGGTGCCCACCAACAAGTTCTGCTATGTGTCCGAGCTGGGCAAGTATTACAGCAATACCAGTACGTTCGTGCCCAACGAGGGTGTCACCGTCCCTGATGGCTACGTGGAGCAGACTTACAAGGAAGTTCAGCGCATGGTCAGCTATTCTTCCCGCATCCTGTTCAACGACTACTACCGTAAAATCGGCCTTCTGCCGGGGCAGAAATTTGTCCCCGTCCCCAAGGCCAAAACATCTGTAGAAACCGCCCCCGCAGCAAGTTCCCCTCAAGAATGACAAAGGAGCCGCGCATCCAACGGATGTGCGGCTCCTTTTGTCTCATTTACTTATTGGTTCTTCTCCAGATACCCATCTTTTCCGCGTCCTTGATAAGCTGCTCACGGAAATCGGGGTGGGCGATATTAATGATCTGCTCGGCCCGCTCCCAGGTGGACAGGCCCTTCATGTTGACCATGCCGTACTCGGTGACGATATAGTGCACACAGGTGCGGGGGTCGGTGGCAATGGAGCCGGGAGTCAGGGTGGGAACGATGCGGCTCTTCAGCGTGCCGTCCTTTCCGGCGACAGTGGAGGACATACAGATAAAGCTCTTGCCGCCCTTGGACAGATAAGCGCCCAGAGCAAAGTCCAGCTGGCCACCGGTACCGGAGATATGCTTGATGCCGGCGGACTCGGCGTTAACCTGACCGAACAGGTCCATGTCGATGGCGTTGTTGATGGAGATGAAGTTGTCGATCTGGCTGATGACGTGGACATCGTTGGTGTAGTCTACGGGAGCGCCCATGACCTCAGGGTTGTGGTCCATGTAGTCGTACAGCTTCTGGCTGCCGGCTGCGAAGGCAAATACCTGACGGCCCTTGTCCAGGGTCTTGTACTTGCCGGTGATCTTGCCGGCCATGGCCATGTCAACAAAACCGTCCACGTACATCTCGGTGTGCACGGCCAGATCCTTCAGGTCGGACTGGGCGATCATGGATCCGATGGTGTTTGGCATGCCGCCGATACCCAGCTGCAGGCAGGCTCCGTTGGGAATCTGAGGCACCACCAGATTAGCCACGGCACGGTCCACCTCGGTGGGCTCACCGCCGCCGCCCAGCTGAGCAACGGGAGGATTGTCCCCCTCCACAACCATATCAACGTCCTTGATATTGATTTCACAGCCGTTCAGACCGTTGACCCAGGGCAGGTTCTCATTGACTTCCAGGATAATCACCTTGGCCTTGTCCAACAGGTCGGCGATGTGGGAGCAGGCCAGCGCATAGCTGAAGTTACCATGCTTGTCCATGGGGGTAACCTGGATCATGGCCACGTCCACGGTAAGGTTATCGCGGTAGAATCGAGGCAGTTCGGAATAGCGCATGGGGCTAAAATAGCCCATACCTTTGGCGATGATCTTGCGATCAATGCCGCTGCAGTGCCAGCTGTTCCACGTGAAGTGCTCGCCGGCGTCCTCCGCCTTGGCGATCTCGGGCATCCACATGGTAACGCCGCCGCGGACCTTCACATCGTACAGCTCATTCTGACGGGCGGCCAGGGCCTTGTCCAGGGCAATGGGGTGGTTGGTACACCAACCGTAGTCCACCCAGTCACCGGACTTGATAACCTTGACGGCTTCGGCGGGGGTAGTCAGCTTCTGCTGGTACATAGCTTTGTAATCCATGATCGTTTCCTCCATATCTTTATCTGTCATCACTTAAATAGTAAGGCTTCATCAGGCTCTGCTGCTCGGTAGAGTCCTTGGTGCGGCTGCGGGTGGGTTGCTCCTGCCGGCGCTGAGGCCGCAACTTCTTTTTGGGGTCAGACTGTTCCTGCCTTTTCGGTGCGGGTTGCTCCTGCTTTGGCCCGGGAAGATTCGTTTTCTTGACAGGCACCTGCTTTTTCTCCTGCCTGGACTGCGGTGTGGGGCCGGCAGGTTTTTTCTTCCTGCGGCGGCGATTTTTACCCTTACCCTGCTCCGCCTCGGGCGGAGCGGTCACTACCGTGGGCTGAACTGGTCTGCGGGGTGCCAACAGCCGAGCCGTGGCATCCATAATGCGGTCACCTGCCAGCGGATCAGGCCGGTCAAATTCAACCACGGGCATTTGATTTCCGGTATCCAATCGGATACCGGGCCGGGTAAGCTTGGGGCGCTCGGTACGCGGGGTGACGGTCTTGGGCTCAACCGTTTTGAGCTGCGGTGCGCTTGCCTTCTCTACCGTCTGCGTGCTTTTTTTCTTTCTGCGACGGCGCTTCTTTTTGTCCGTCTCCTCCGGCTCCACCGAAGTTGCCACAGGCATCGTCGCCTGCTCCTGTTTCAGGCGCTCTGACTCCCGGCGTTCCCGGCTGCGTTCCCGGGCAGCCTGCCGGGCTTCGGCATCCTCGGCGTTGACGATTTTGCCCTGCTTATCCCGAACCGGAGCTTCAAAATTCTCCATGGGCCAGGGATGGTTTTCCATCACCGGAATCTTTTTCCCGGTCAGTTTCTCAATATCCCGCAGCAAGGGTTTTTCACTGAACTCGCAAAGGGCTATGGTTACGCCTCCCTTGCCCGCGCGTCCGGTGCGGCCGATGCGATGGACATAGGTCTCCGGCACCTCGGGCAGGTTATAATTAAACACGTGGGACAAATCTTCAATGTCAAGGCCCCGGGCCGCGATATCCGTTGCCACAAGGCAACGCAGTTTTCCCGCCTTAAAATCAGCCAGTGCCTGCTGCCGGGCGGTCTGAGACTTGTTTCCATGAATGGCCGCGGAGGGGATGCCGCTCTTTTCAAGATCTCGCGCCACCTTGTTCGCCCCGTGCTTGGTACGGGTGAACACAAGGGCACTGCGCACCTTCAGTTCCTCCACCAGATGGGCCAGCAGCTTGGTCTTATTGCCCCGGTCCACAAAGCACACGCTCTGCCGGATGACCTCCACCGGGGAGGAGATGGGATCCACCGCCACCCGGGCAGGATTGTGAAGCAGAGAGTTGACCAGATCGGTGATCTCCGGCGGCATGGTTGCGGAGAAAAACAGGGTCTGCTTCTTTTGAGGCAGCCACTTCAAAATCTTCTTCACGTCGTGGATAAAGCCCATATCCAGCATACGGTCGGCCTCGTCCAGCACGAAGATCTCCAGTTTGGACACATCCACAAAGCCCTGCTGATGCAGGTCCTCCAGCCGTCCGGGGGTGGCGACCAGAATGTCTACCCCCTTTTTCAGTTTATCCACCTGCGGGCCCTGACCCACGCCGCCGAAAATGACCGCGGTACGCAGGGGCAGGTTTCTGCCGTAGGCCTCAAAGCTCTCCCCGATCTGGATGGCCAGTTCCCGGGTGGGGGTGAGGATGAGCGAGCGGATGGGATGTCCGTCCGTTTTTCTGCTGTGCAGCCGCTGAAGGATGGGGGTAGCAAAGGCGCAGGTCTTTCCTGTGCCCGTCTGGGCACAGCCCAACACATCCCGTCCGATCAAAGCCGGCGGGATGGCCTTGGCCTGAATGGGCGAGGGCTGCTTGTAACCCTGCTCCTCCAGCGCCTTGAGAATGGGGGCGATCAGCCCCAGATCACGAAATGTCATGCGGTTCTTCCTTTACTCGTGCGGTGTCTGCTCCCGGCAGCACCGGCCCCCTGCTCCCCGGAGGCTGGGGTCAGTATGCATTCGCACACCAATACAGTTTGTATTTTAGCATAAATAATCCCAAAAAGAAAGTCTGATTTGGGGCGAAAACCGCCTGTCGGTTACCGAGGTACCCGACAGGCGGAAAGATTAAGCCACAATTTGTTCCCGTTCGGCCGACATGCGGCGCAGAAGCCAATGCAGGCGGATCTGCTGCACCACACCGGTCACTCCCCAGCCCACGGGGAAGCAGAACACGATTACGGCATGGGTGGGGAACATGGGGAACACAAGGAACACCCACAAGAGCCGCAGGCCACAGGTGCCGATTACGGTGATCAATGAGCATACGCCCGCATGGCCCAGTCCCTGCTGGGCCCCCTGAGCACAGGCCATCAACGAGTTCAGAACATAAAACGGGGCCACACTGCGTATGCGCACCAATCCCTCTTTAATTACCTGCGGATCATTGGTAAACATCCGCAGCAGGATGGGGCCGGTCCCGATCAGCAACAGACCAAGCACAGCTGCACATCCCATAGATATCCCCAGACACAGGCGCTGACCGCGCTTTACCCGGTCCAGCCTGTTCGCCCCCAGATTCTGAGCGGCCAGAATGAGACAGGTAGAACCAAAAGCGCTGCACACAGAGTTGATATAGGTACCCAGATTTCCTGCCGCACCGGAAGCCGTAACTACCACGTCACCCAGGGAATTGATGGAGGACTGGATCAGAATACCGGACAGGGCATATGCTGAATTCGTTATGGCACCCGGCACGCCGATTCGGGCAATCTCTTTCAGCGTGGGCAGATGGATGCGCAGCTTTTTCAGTGCCAGATGGAACAGGTCCCCGTCATGGTTCATGCACCGAATGGTCAGCCATGCCGCTACGGCATTGGAGGCCACCGTAGCCCATGCCACGCCGGACACACCCATGCCGAATATCAGCACCATAATCAGATTGAGACCCACATTGACCACGCCGCCCAGGGTCAGGAAATACATGGGCCGCTGGCTGTCTCCCTGAGCCCGCAGCGCAGCGGCGGCACAGTTGTAAATCAGCTGTATGGGTAGGCCGGCGAAGCAGATATACATATAGATTCGGGCCTGTTCCATAATGTTTGGAGGATACTTCATCCACTGCAGGGCATAGGGCGTGATTATGATACACACAATGCCCAGCGCTGTACCTGCGCTTAGAGCGGTGGCAAAGGCCGTATGGGCCACCCGGTCCGCCTGCTCTCGATCTTTTGCACCCACACTCTGTGCCACAAGCACGTTGACTCCCTGGGAGAGGCCAACCAGCAGGGTGATCATCAGCGACCTCAGCATGCCGGTGGAAGATACCGCCGCCTGAGCTGCGTCACCCACGAACTTGCCTACCACCACCATATCCGCCGTGCCAAACAGATGCTGCAAAAAGACCGTCAGAATCATTGTAGCCGCGTAAGTGATTATACTTTTTGTCATGGATCCGGAAGTAAAGTCCGTTCTATTTCTAGCTGACATCATTCTCCGCTCCTTTCAGCCTCCGTTTTTGCTCTCACCCGGCTGCGCACGAAGCACCAGCACAGCAGATTCACGGCCAGGACCAGCCCCCATGAGATAGGGTAGCACATATAGAGCATTGGCTGGGTGGGGTTCTGGCGAAACACCGTTTCCATCCAAACCAGGCGGAATGCACACAAACAGGCCAGACAGCTGATTGTCGGCGGCACAGACCAACCCATGCCGCGCATACTGCCCAGCACCGCATCGGCCATTCCATACAGGAAATAGGGCAGACATATCATGTACATGCGCAACAAGCCGTACTCCACCGCCTGCACAGATCCCGTATAGATCCCCAGCAGCTGTTTTCCGAACAGGCAGGCGCCACCGCCGGCAATCATCCCAACCGCTCCGGCCATCCACATGCAGTGTGCCATCACCTTGTCCACCCGGTCCAACTGCTTTGCTCCCAAGTTACTGCCGGTAAAGGTAAGGCAGGCCTGATAAAAGGAATTCATAGCCGTCCAGACAAACCCCTCAATGTTGCCCGATGCGCCGGAGCCGGCCATAACCACCTCACCAAAGGAATTGATGCCGGACTGGGTAACCACATTGGATACCGACATCAGCACCGACTGCAGGCTGGCCGGAACACCGATGCGCACCACCTGACCAAGCACCTGCCTGTCCATGCGCAACCGACGTAGGTCCAGATGGCGACAGTCGTTCTCCCCTGTCATGCAGCGTATAACCAACAGACAGGCCAGGCAGTTGGCGGCGGTGGTAGCCCATGCCACACCGGCCACACCCATATTAAATCCAATGACAAACAGAAGGTTGAGCAACACATTCACCACGCCGCTCACAAGCAGAAAGTTCATTGGCCGGCGGGTATCGCCGCTGCCGCGCAGAACGGCAGCGCCGAAATTGTACACGGTTAGGGCTGGCACGCCAAGAAAATAAATCCGCAAGTAGACCACCGCCTCGCCCACCACGGTTTCCGGTGTGTCCATAAACCGGAGCAGAGCGGTTGCGGAAATGAATCCAACAGCCCCAACGGTCACGCCCAGCAAAATGCCCAGCAGAACACAGGCGTGCACCGCCCGCTCCACATGATCCTCATCCCGCCGTCCCAACGCCTGAGCTACCACCACGTTGGTCCCCATGGAAAATCCGATAAAGGTGTTGATGAGCAGATTAATCAGCGGGCTGGAGGAAGTCACCGCCGCCAGCGCGGCATCGCCGGCGTATCGGCCCACCACAATCACATCCGCGGCATTAAATGCAAGCTGCAACAGGCCGGACAACATCACCGGGATCGCAAATCGCAGAAGATTGACAGGCAGAGAACCCTGAAGCATATCAACGCGCTTGCCTTTTATCCCCATGCGTGCACCTCCTCACAAATTTCTGCTCCTTTTTAACGCAGCAAATGCGAAGACCGCCGTGCGGTCTTCGCATTTGAATGTATCAATATCGGAAATGTCGGAACAAGCCCAGACTCATGTTCTGGACGGTTCTGTTGTGTGTGAAAAAATGTTCTCGCCGTTCCATCGTCAAGCACACCTTCCGCCGTCGATTCCTGCCGACCTTTGTACCGCAAGAATACCACACATCGCCACCCAGAACAATGGCATTTCCCACGAATTTACTCGCAATTTTTTGTACGATTTATCACACGGCCAGACGTAGTACCCAGTACAGTACCGGGATAGTGACCACAGACAAGGCGATAACAATATTGGTAGGCAGGTGTCTGCCGCTAAAATCAGCAGTTCAGCCCTTTGACCATGGCTCTTCCGTTTAGCGTTTGATAGCCGAATTTCTCATAGAGCGCATGGGCATCCCTTGTAATCAGAACACCTCTTAACCCTTGATATTCCGGCAAATTCTCGATGTATGAAACCAATGCACTCCCCAAGCCCTTATGCTGACAAGCTGCATCTACAATGACATCGCACAGATAATAGGTCGTGGCAAAGTCCGAGATCACCCGGGCAAAGCCAACAAGTTTCTGTTCCTCTTCCAAATATACACCGTAGCAGTGGGAATGCTCCATAGAACGCCGAACCTGCTCCAGCGGGCGCTGATCAGCCCAATAAGTCTGCTTCAGCAGGGCCATGACCTCTGATATGTTCATCTTATCGGCGCCGTCGAGAATGGAGTAGTTCATCAGGTTCCCTTCCTTTCGTTGCCGCTCATCCGTTCTAACAGAACCACAGATTCAACGTGCTGCGTCCGCGGGAACAGATCCACCGCCTCGGCCTTCTTCACCAAATATCCCCGCTGGGCAAGCAGCTTTACATCCCGCGCCAGGGTTGCCGGGTCACAGGAGACGTAGACGATGCGCTCCGGGGCCATATCTGCCAGAATATCCGTCACCCCGGGGACAAGGCCCTTTCGGGGCGGGTCCACGCAAATCACAGCGGGCCGCACCCCATCGATGGCCAGTTTATATGCGATTTCCCCCGCGTCACCACAGAAGAATTCTACATTTTCAATCCCGTTGCGCTTGGCATTCTCCTTGGCATCCTCAATGGCCTCTGACACGATCTCCGCGCCGATGACCTTGCCCGCCTTTTTGGCCATGGTCAGGCTGATGGTACCAATGCCGCAGTAGAGGTCCAGCACCGTCTCTTTGCCGGTCAGACCCGCAAAGTCCAGCGCCCGACTATAGAGCACTTCAGTCTGCTCCCGGTTGATCTGAAAAAACGACGGAACGGACAGGCGGAACATCAGACCGCACAGCTCCTCCTCCAGCCAGTCCCGACCCCAGAGGGTACGGTAACTGTCGCCCAGAATGACGTTAGTATCCATTTCGTTTCGGTTGAGCACCACACCTACAAGACCGGGATCGCAGGCCCGCAGGGCGTTCACCAGTCCCGGTTCGTCCGGCAATTTTTTGCCGTTGACCACCAGACACACAAGGCTCTCCCCCGCCCGGTTGGTGCGCACATACAGGTGGCGCACAAGGCCCTTGCCCGTTTTTTCATCATAGGCGGGAACACTCCCCCGCTCCATCCATCTCTTCAGTTCCCGGCCCAGTCGGTTGGCAGCCTCGGACTGGAGCAGGCAGTCGGCCACATCAATCACATCGTGGCTGCGGGCACGGAACAGGCCCACGCGGACACCGTCTTTTCCCCGGGCTACAGGGAACTGAACTTTGTTGCGGTAGCGGTGGGTCTCCTGTGCCCCGTGGATGGTGTCCACGGCAATGTCAACTCCGCCGATGCGGCGCAGGGCGTCCTCCACCCGCTGGCGCTTGGCCTCCAGTTCCTCCTTATAGTCCATATGCCGGAACTGACATCCCCCGCAGGGGCCGGAGTGGGGACAGTCGGAGGGCACACGACAGGGGGACTCCATTACGGGCTTCACCCCTCTGCCCCAGGCTACATTCTTATTGATCTTGAGCAGCTGTACCTGCCACCGCTCATCACGAATGGTATTGGGTATGAAAATCACCCGGCCGTCCAGTCGGGCCACGCCAAGTCCCTCGGCGGTGTAGCCGGTGATATCCAGTTCATATACGCCGTTCTTTTTCGGTTCTGTCATGGGGCACACCCTCTTTGCCGTTTTTCTCCTATATTAAAACAGAAAACCGCCCGGATGACAAGCACCCGGACGGCTTTGAATTTATATTTTACTTCTTGATTTTGTCGGAGTAGAAGTAGTCCTTGGTAATCTTGGTTACAACACCGGACAACAGCAGCAATGCTACCAGGTTGGGCAGAGCCATCAGGCCGTTCAGGGTGTCGGAGATGTCCCACATCAGAGTGCCGGACCCGGTAGCGCCCACGATACAGACCAGCACGAAGATGACCTTGTAGCATAGGTCGAAGACCTTGTTGTTGTTAGTCAGGTAGCCCCAGCAGCGCTCGCCGTAGTAGCTCCAGCTCAGGATGGTAGACAGAGCGAAGAACACAAGGCTGATCTGGATAATGGTACCACCAATGGTGCCGGGCAGGATCGCGTTGAAGGCAGCCACGGCGGCGGCACCCTTGGTGCCGAAAGTGGACATATCCTGCATATACAGGCCGGAGAGGACCACGGTCAGAGCGGTAATGGTGCAGATGACGATGGTGTCAAAGAACACCTCGAACACGCCCCACATGGCCTGTTCGGCAGGTTCTTCGGTCTCACTGGCGGCGTGGGCGATGGGAGCGGAGCCCATACCGGCCTCGTTGGAGAACACGCCGCGGGCAAAGCCCTGACGCATGGCAACCATGATGGCATAGCCAAACACGCCGCCGCCAACAGCCTCAAAGCTGAAGGCGCTCTTGAAGATGGTAACGAACGCGGCGGGAACCTCGGTAATCTTCAGCACCACAACGGCAATACCGGCCAGCACGTAGAAGATGGACATGAAGGGAACCATGTAGGAGGTCACCTGACCCACGCGCTTCACGCCACCCAGCACCACCATAGCCACCACGATGGCCAGGATGATACCGGCCGCCAGCAGGGAGATGTTGCCACCGGACAGATTATTGATCGCGCCAGCGATTTCGCTGGACTGAGCGATGTTGCCGATGCCGAAGGAGGTCAGACCGCCCAGAACAGCGAAGATCACGGCCAGCCACTTCCAGTTCTTGCCCAGACCGTTTTCAATGGAGTACATGGGGCCGCCCTTGTACACGCCGTCTTCCTTGACGCGGTACTTCATAGCCAGCGCGATTTCGGCGTACTTGGTGCACATGCCGAAGAAGGCGGACACCCACATCCAGAACACAGCGCCGGGGCCGCCAACAAAGATGGCGCCGGTGACGCCGGCGATGTTACCGGTACCCACAGTACCCGCCATAGCGGTGCTGACGGCCTGGAAGGCAGTCAGGTTCTTGCCGGAGTTCTTGTCTTTCTTGGCAAACAGGGAGCCCACGGTGTTCTTCATGATGTAACCGAACTTGGTCACCTGAATGCAACGGGTGCGGATGGTCAGATACACGCCGGTGCCGATGAGCAGGGCCAGCATGATGGGACCCCAGGCGAACGCATTGAGCTTGCCGTTGACAAGCGTCACGATTTCAAGAAACTTTTCCATGTACAACACTTCCTTTTTTAATTACCCACGATTTCCCATCGTCATTCCAGAGAAAACCGTTTGGCCGATGGATTTGGGTTTACTTACTTTTTCAAGCCAGGGGTTTGATCTTTGACCACCTTGGTCAGTGCAAACAGAGCCAGAGCATTGGGCAACACCATAAGGTAGTTGAACGCATCGGTCAGTTCCCACACCAAATCGTTGGAGACCATGGTGCCCAGGAAGATGAACACCAGCGCCAGCACAGAGTAGACCTTAACACCCTTCTTGCCGAAGAGATACTGCACATTGACCTTGCCGAACATATTCCAGCTCAGCACAGTGGAGAAGGCGAAGAAGAACAGGCAGATAGCCACGAAGGCGGAGCCAACATTGCCGCCCAGTACAGAACCAAAGGCAGTCTGAGCCAGATTGGTCTTGCTGATCGTCTCGCTGGCGGCTGCGGCACCACACTCAGCCAAGGGGCCGTCAGCGGTATACAGAGTGGAGATAATAACCAGAGCATTCAGGGTCAGCACAATGAAGGTGTCGATAAATACACCGATCATAGCCACAACGCCCTGCTCGTGAGGGGTCTTAACGTTAGCCAGCGCGTGGGCATGGGGGGTGGAACCCATACCGGCCTCATTGGAGAACAGGCCTCGCTTGGCACCCTGAGAAATGGCCTCCTTCAACGCAACACCGAAGGCGCCGCCGATAATGGCCTGGGGCTGGAAGGCATACTTGAAAATCATAGCGAATGTGGCGGGGAGGTAGGTGATGCGGCAGGCCAGAATGACCAAACCGCCCAGCAGGAAAATACCGGCCATAACGGGAACCAGCTTTTCAGTCACGGAGGCCAAGCGCTGTACACCACCCACAAAAATGATGGCGCAGATCACAGTCAGCACAAGGCCGATCACCCAAGTGGGAACGCCAAAGGCAGTGTGAAAGGTCTCACCGATGGAGTTGGACTGCACCATGCAGCCCATAAAGCCCAGTGCCAAAATGATGGCTACCGCGAAGAAGCCAGCCAGGAACTTGCCGAAACCGCCCTTGAACGCGGCAGTAATATAATAGACAGGGCCGCCGGCCACATTTCCGTCCGCATCGGTCTTTCGGGTCTTGATAGCCAACGTAGCCTCGGCATAGATCGTAGCCATGCCCAAGAAAGCAATGACCCACATCCAGAAGATAGCACCGGGGCCACCGGCCAGAATAGCACCGGACGCACCCACAATGTTGCCGGTACCCACCTGAGCCGCGATAGCAGTGGCCAAAGCCTGGAAGGATGTCATACCGCTCTTCTGCTTTCCGCCCCGCAGGGACAGGTTGCCAAAGACCTTCTTCATACCCTCGCCAAAGCAACGCACCTGTACAAATTTGGTCTGGATGGAATACCACAGGCCAACACCCACCAGAAGGAACACCAGCACATAATTGGACAGATAGGTGTTGATGTCGCACACAATGGGATAAAGTGCCGCTTCAACGGTTTGGATCGCTTCTAACATTTCTTTTTCCTCCTCAAAATAACAAAACGGACCAGCCAAAGGCCGCCCCGAAGAAGAAAGAACACAAACACACGAGCATAATCATACCCGGTCCTGTAATCATCTCTGTCCTTTTGCCTGAGAGATTGGCGATTTCAACACCGCTTTGCCCCTTCGGCCCCCGCATTACGAGCTTCTCCAGAGTTACATCCACGCACAGTTCGCCAAAATCGGTGTTCTGCACGCTTCGTCTGTCCTGTTCAGTTGTGAACACACTTTACCACACTACATCGGTCTTGTCAACATCCGGTGGACACTTATTCGTCTGCGACGGATTTTTTGGCTGTATGCACAGAAAAACTCCTTTTTTTTCGCCGGAAGTTTACAAATTATTCTTTCTTCCCTGCCCGTTATGTGTTATACTAAATTGATTTATTATGGAGACTTGTGACCGTGAGGTGTTTTGATATGAGTCTGATCACAAAACTGTTCGGCACCCGCTCCCAGCGGGAGCTGAAGTCCATCGAACCTATGGTGGCCAAGATCGAGGCACTGGAAGAGGAGTACAAGACCCTGTCCGACGCTCAGCTTCAGGCCAAGACCCCAGAGCTGAAGGCCCGCCTTGCTCAGGGCGAGACGCTGGACGACATCCTGCCCGAGGCCTTTGCCGCCTGCCGGGAGGCCGCCTGGCGCGTGCTGGGTATGCGTCATTACCGGGTCCAGCTCATCGGCGGCATTATCCTCCATCAGGGCCGCATCGCCGAAATGAAGACCGGCGAAGGCAAGACCCTTGTTGCTACTCTGCCCGCCTACCTGAACGCCCTGTCCGGCAACGGTGTACACATCGTCACCGTCAACGATTATCTGGCCAAGCGCGACTCGGAGTGGATGGGTAAAATCTTCCGTTTCATGGGCCTTACCGTAGGCCTTATCATCCATGGCGTGACCGGTCAGGCCAAGAAGGACGCCTATCTTGCCGACATCACCTACGGTACCAACAACGAGTTTGGCTTTGACTATCTGCGCGACAACATGGCCCTGTACTCCTCGGAGCTGGTTCAGCGTGGACATTCCTTTGCCATCGTGGACGAGGTGGACTCCATCCTCATCGACGAGGCCCGCACTCCCCTCATCATCTCCGGCCAGGGCGAAAAGTCCACTCAGCTTTACACCGTGGTGGATCAGTTCGTCCGCCGTTTGAAGTGCGTACGCATCGCCAAGGTGGACAACAAGCAGGAGGAAGACACCTCTCTGGATGCGGACTATATCGTGGACGAAAAGGCCAAGACGGCCACCCTCACCGCCCGGGGCATCGCTAAGGCGGAGCAGGCCTTCAACATCGAAAATCTGGGCGACCCTCAGAACACCACCCTCTCCCACCACATCAATCAGGCCATTAAGGCCCACGGTGTGATGAAGCGGGACATTGATTACGTGGTCAAGGATGGTCAGGTCATCATTGTGGACGAGTTCACCGGACGTCTGATGTTTGGCCGCCGTTACAATGAAGGTCTACATCAGGCCATCGAAGCCAAGGAGCACGTGGAGGTGGCCAACGAGTCCAAGACCCTCGCCACCATTACCTTCCAGAACTACTTCCGCCTGTACGACAAGCTGTCCGGCATGACGGGTACCGCCATGACCGAGGAGGAGGAGTTCGGCACCATCTACGAGCTGGACATTGTGGAGATCCCCACCAACCGTCCTCTGGCCCGCAAGGACCTGCCCGACACCGTATACAAGAACGAGCGGGGCAAGTACCGTGCCATCATCGATCAGATTGAGGAGTGCCACAAGAAGGGCCAGCCCGTTCTGGTGGGTACCATCTCTATCGAAAAATCCGAACTGCTCAGCGACATGCTCCGCCGCCGGGGCATCAAGCACAACGTGCTCAACGCCAAGAACCACGAGAAGGAAGCTGAGATCGTAGCTCAAGCCGGCAAGTTCGGTTCCGTCACCGTTGCCACCAATATGGCCGGCCGCGGCACCGACATTATGCTGGGCGGCAACGCAGAGTTTCTGGCCAAGGCCGATCTGCGCAAGGCCGGCATGTCCGATGAGCTGATTGCCGAAGCCACCGGCTTTGCTGAAACGGATAACGAAGATATCCTCAACGCCCGCAGAATGTTCACCGAGGCCGAAGCAAAATACAAGGACGCCATCCGTGAAGAGGCCGACCGGGTACGGGAAGTAGGCGGTCTGTTCATTCTGGGCACCGAGCGGCACGAGTCCCGCCGCATTGACAACCAGCTGCGCGGCCGCGCCGGCCGTCAGGGCGATCCGGGCGAGACCCGGTTCTACCTGTCTCTGGAGGACGACATCATGCGTCTGTTCGGCTCTGAGCGGGTGATGAACATGATGGAGCGTCTGGGTCTGGACGAGGACACCCCCATCGACGCCAAGATCCTCTCCGGAGCCATTGAAAATGCCCAGCGCCAGGTGGAGTCCCGCAACTTCCAGACCCGTAAGAGCGTGCTGGAATACGATGACGTAATGAATACCCAACGCAAGGTCATCTATGAACAGCGTGCACAGGTGCTGGACGGTCAGGACCTGCAGGACAGTATCAGCAACATGCTGCGCAACACAGTGGAGAGCGCTGTCCGCGGCCATATGGGCGAGCTGAAGCACATGGACGCGGAAACCTTCCAGGAGGCGATTTCCCTGTTCCGCACCATGTTCCTCTCCCCCGATGATCTGAACCTGACCGACGAAGAGCTGGCCGGATACGACGCGGATGCTCTGGTGGACCTGGTGTCTGACAAGGCCCGGGAAGTCTACGCCGCCAAAGAAGAGGAAATTGGTTCCCAGCTCATGCGTGAATTGGAGCGGGTCATTATGCTCCGAGTGGTGGACGAGTACTGGATGGACCAGATCGACGCCATGAACGAGCTGAAACAGGGCATTGGATTGCGCGCCTATGGCCAGAGCGACCCTGTGGTGGAGTACAAGCGCGAGGGCTTTGAAATGTTCGAGCAGATGATCGCCGCCATTCAGGAGGAGACCCTGCGCCGCCTGTTCCTGGTCCGCCTGCGCAAGAACGAAGAGGTCAAGCGCGAGCGTGTGGCAAAGATCACCGCCGAGTCTGCCGGCGGAGACGGTTCTGTTTCCAAACAACCGGTGAAAAAGGTGATTAAAATCGGCCGCAACGACCCCTGTCCCTGCGGAAGCGGTCTGAAGTGGAAGAAGTGCACCTGTGATACCTATCATAAGGACGCTCAATAAGATACAGAAATCCCGCCGGCTACATTAGTCGGCGGGATTTCTTATGCTGCATATGCCCCGGGCTTGCATACGCAAAAAACTCAATCAAACAAGTTCAAGTCCCGTTTCGAAAAAGGCAAACTTTTTTGTATAAAGAAACCTGCTCCCCCGAATGGGGGAGCAGGTTTAGATGAAAGATTATTCCTCTTCCATGGCCTTGGCCGCCTCAATTGCCTTCTGCTGAGCGGCAGGGGGGCAATCCTCGTAGCGGGCAAAGTGGAAAGTAAAGGAACCGCGGGCCTGGGTCATAGCACGCAGGTCGATGGTGTAGGACATCATCTCGGCCATGGGAACCTCGGCCTCGATGATCTGCTCGCCGCCGTCGGTGGGGGTCATACCCATAACACGGCCGCGGCGCTTGTTCAGGTCGCCGATCACGTCGCCCATGTAGGCGTCGGGCACGGTAACCTTCAGCTCACCAACAGGCTCCATGAGGACGGGGTTTGCCTCGGGCATAGCAGCCTTATAGGCCAGCTGAGCGGCGGTCTTGAAGGCGATTTCGGAGGAGTCAACGGGATGGTAGGAACCATCGTACAGGACGGCCTTCAGGTTGACTACGGGATAGCCGGCCAACGGACCGTGGACACAGGCCTCGCGCAGGCCCTTTTCCACCGCGGGGAAGTAGTTCTTGGGCACGGAGCCGCCGAAAACTTCCTCGGCAAAGACCAGCTGCTCTTCGTCGAAGTTGGGCTCGAAGCGGATCCACACGTCACCGAACTGGCCGGAACCGCCGGTCTGCTTCTTATGACGGCCCTGCTTGGAGACGGTCTTGCGAATCTTCTCACGGTAGGGCACGCGAGGCTCTTTCAGCTCTACATCCACATTGAAACGGGACTTCAGTTTGGCAACGAGCACGTCCACATGGATATCACCGGCCGCGGTGAGGACCATCTGACGGGTCTCGGCGTTGTTGACCACGGTGAAGGTGGGATCTTCTTCATTCAGGCGGGCCAGACCCTGAGCGACCTTGTCTTCCTGACCACGGGTCTTGGGAGAGATGGCCACCTGATAGCAGGGTTCGGCAAAGGGCAGGGCCTTGAGGGAGACGACCTTACGGGTGTCGCACAGAGTATCGCCGGTCTTGACCTTGTCCATCTTGCCGATGGCACCGATGTCACCGCAGGAGAGGGTCTTGACTTCGGTTGCCTTCTTGCCGCGCATCTCGTACAGACGGCCCAGCTTCTCGCTGTCGCCGGTGCGGGCGTTGACCAGAGGCATATCGGAAGTGATCTCACCGGACAGCACCTTGACAAAGGAGAACTTGCCGTACTGATCGGCAACGGTCTTGAATACGAATGCGGTGGGCACGCCGCCGGGGGAAACGACGAACTCTTCGCTCTCGCCGTCCTGACGGGTAGCCTTGTGGTAGTTGCCCTCCATGGGGTTGGGGAGCAGGTCCACAATGTAGTCCATGAGCATCAGGGAACCCATGCAGTTGACCGCGGAGCCGCACAGCACGGGGAACAGGGACAGCTCGCGCACGCCCTGACGCAGACCGGTGATCATCTCGGCATAGGTGAAGTCCTCGCCGGAGAAGAACTTGTCCATAAATTCCTCGCTGGTCTCGGCCACGGACTCCTTCAGCGCGTCGTTGAATTCGGTGATAACCTCGTCCTTGCCGGCGGGCACGTCGATCTCCACGCGCTTGAGGTTCTGCATCTCGTAGGCGCGCTTGTTCAGCACGTCGATAATGCCGGTGACCTTCTTGTTTTCATCCCAGATGGGAACGACCACGGGAGCAATCTTGTTGCCGTAGCGCTCACGCAGGGCATTGAACGTGGCGTTATAATCGGAGTTGTCCTCGTCCGTTTTGGAGATGTAAATGAAGCGAGGCATATTGCGCTCTTCGCAGTACTTCCACGCCTTTTCCAAACCGACGGATACACCGTCCTTGGCAGAGCAGACGATGATGGCGGCATCGGCGGCACGCAGTGCGGCAACCACTTCACCGGCAAAACCAGCACTGCCCGGAGTGTCCAGAATATTGATCTTACAGCCCTTGTACTCCAGAGGGGCAACGGCGGTGGTGATGGAAATCTGACGCTTGGTCTCCTCAGGATCGTAGTCGCACACGGTGTTGCCGTCCACGGCCTTGCCCATACGGTCCAGCGCACCGGTCATATAAAGCAGACTCTCCGCCAGGGCGGTCTTTCCGTTACCACCGTGACCCAGAAGGCAGACGTTGCGGATGTTTTGAACAGAATAACTCATACTTGTTTCCACTCCTTACAATTGGGCTTTTCTGAGACAAGCTTCGGCTTTGGCCAAAGCAATATCATGCTGTTGGCTATTATATAACAAAACGTCAAAAAACACAACAGTTTTTTGACGAAAATGTAAATGAGCGATTTAGTGCGGCAAAGTGCTGGGAAATAAAGAACGGGACGCGGTATGCGTCCCGTTTGATTGAATTTTCAGTTGGTAATCAGTTCCACAGCCAGAGGCTTTTCCGGACCGATCCCCTCCACTTCGGCCAGAATGAGCCACAACGCCATATCGCAGTCGCCCGCTTCCGGAACATTGCGCAGGACGGTGACACTGTCTGCCGTCAACCCGGAAATCGTATGGGAGATGGAACTGCTGGGTTCCTGCACCACCACAGCCAGCAGTCGGCGGGCATGGAAGTATTCTTCATCATAAGTGTCTGCCACGGTGGACAGGTCATTGTCAGAAAGGCTGCTGAGGAAGCGCGAGAGTGCCTGCGTGCTGTCCAGCAGGACGGCGGAGGGATCAGAAGAAATGCCCGTGTCACTCAGGCGAAGGCGCTGCTCATTGGAGACGGGCTGCGTCTCATCAGTCAGGGCAACAGGCTGAGTGGCAGCGCGCCAGGCCGCGGAGAGCTGCTGTGGGTCGGGGTTGGCGTTAGGGTTAGGCAGAGCCACATACCAGGCCGTTACGCACAGCACAAGGCAGGCGGCAAGACCGGTAAGCTGACGAACAAAGCGACGGCGGGAGCGGGTGCGCTCCGCCTTAATGCTCGCCATGACGGAGCGGGACAGTTCCGGGGGCACGTCCACTTCGCCCAGTCCGGCGAGGGCGCTGTGCATTCCCTTCATCTCGTCGGCGATGGCCCGGCAGACGGGACATTCCTGTAGATGGGCGGTCAGTTCCGCTTCTTCCTGCGCCGTCAGCTCGCCGTCCAAGCGGGCGCTGATGAGGTCGAGATACAATTCACAATTCATGCCGGGTCACCTCCAATTCAAATGGTTTCGATGGTTAAGACGATGGTGGGCTGGAAAAGTTCCCGCTTTCCACCAAAATTTTTCGCAGGGAATTTCTGGCTCGGGCAATGCGTGATTTTACCGTTCCCGCCTCCAGATCCAGAATATCTCCGATCTCCTGATAGGACAGTCCATTGATCTCACGCATAACCAGTACCTGACGGTGCTCGTCCGAGAGCTGTTCCAGTCCTCTGGCCACGGCTCTTCGCAGTTCCTGCCGTTCCAGCTCCTGTTCCGGTTGGAATCGCTCATCGGGGATGTCGGGTGTACTGTCGTCCTCCTCATTTACAGGCATGGGAGCGGAGACGTCCTGTCGCCGCTTCTGACGACGCAGATGGTCAATACAGGCGTTGGAGGCCAGACGGTACACCCAGGTGGAGAAGGCGCTGTCGCCCTTGAAAAATTTCAGCCCACGCCAGGCGTTGAGAAATGCCTCCTGTGCCAGATCCATGGCATCCTCCGGGTTTCCCGTCATGCGCAGGGTCAAATTGTAAATGCGCTTTTCGTTGTCACGCATAAGCTGGGCAAAGGCCTCGTCATCCCCGGCTTTGGCCCGGGTCACAAGTTCCTGTTCGGTCAAGACATTCTCACCGCCTTTCCAGTGTCAATTAGTTTGTCAGCACAAGTCCCGTTTGATGCCCGCAGTCACGCGGTATACATCCTCAAGTGTGGTAATTTTACAGATCTGTTCCTTATAATAACCCGCATGGGACACGCCCTTCAGATACCAGGCGTACTGCTTGCGGGCCTCCAGGCAGGCAACCTTCTCCCCCTTGTTGGCGGCGGCCATCTCAAACTGGCGTACAGCGGTATCGCACCGCTCTGACAGGGGTGGGATCGGCGGGATCTCGCGTCCCTCCAACGCCGCTTTACACTGAGCAAAAATCCACGGATTGCCAAATACACCCCGGCCGATCATGGCCATGTCTGCTCCGGTGTATTTTAAAATGCGTATGGCATCCTTTGCATCAAACACATCGCCGTTTGCGATAACGGGGATTTGCACGGCATGCTTGACCTCACGGATCCAGTCCCAGTTGGCAGTGCCGGCATACATCTGAGTGCGGGTACGGCCATGAACGGCTACGGCTGCAACTCCTGCCTGCTCCATGGCTTTGGCAAATTCCACGCAGTTGATATTGCCCTTGTCCCATCCAAGTCGCATTTTCACCGTGACCGGACAGCCCGCGCCCCGGATGACCGCCTCGGCTACCCTTACGGCAAGATCAGGAGTGCGCATCAATCCGGAGCCATCCCCGCTGTTGGCAATTTTAGGAACGGGACAGCCCATGTTGATGTCGATGATATCCGCACCGGAGATCTCACGGGCGATGGCAGCGGCCTCCTGCATACAAACAGGGTCGCTGCCGAAGATCTGGGCGGCGGAAGGGTGTTCATCCTCCCCAAGCTGGAGCAGGGGGATGGATTTTTTATCCTGATAGCACAGGGCCTTGGCACTGACCATTTCGGTAATGGTCAGCCCCGCCCCCTGTTCCCGGCAGATGGTGCGAAAGGCCATATCGGTCACACCGGCCATGGGGCCGAGAGCCAGACGGCTGTTGATCTTCACGCCACCGATATCCACCATGTCAGCCCCTCCTTATCCTTGTAATATCAATGTATTGTAACATAGCCGGGAGCGGTTGACAAGGGCAACACCATTGCCGTACAATGAGACATGCTGTTTTGAAAAGAAAGGTGAATTCTGATATGGATATCCAGAAACTGCGCGGAGCGCTGAAGGGCGTGTGTGCCTATAAAAACGTGATGGACAAGCCCGTGATGCGGGAACTGACCCGGCTGGTGGATCAGCTGTGCACCGGCCAGGGCGAGTGGGCGCTGGAAGGGTACACAAACCTGTTTTTCACCCTGCGGCAGGAGGGCGCTCTTGGACTAGGCGCCTGGCTGGATAAGGCTGTGCGCTACGAGGAGAATCCCTATGCTGACCTGATCGCCCATAGTGGTGACGACCCCGCTCTGGTGCAGGCTGCACAGCAGGATGTAACGCTGTTCAACACGCTGGCCCGGAGTGAGGGCAGTGAATTTATCACCTCTCTGGGTGAGCTGTTGGGCAAAGAATATGCCGAAACGGTTGCCGCGCTACCCCGATGGACGGCAGGTAAAGCCATTGATTTTGAAGAACTGACGGAGTTTTACCGCCTGCACGGCGCGGGACTGTTTGCCCGCTATCGTGCCTTTTTGTGGGAGGACGGACAGCTGTTCCCGGTGGAACAGCCGGACAGCCCCAAGCCGGAGGAGCTGCTGGGCTATGAGATGCAGCGCCAACAGGTCATCGCCAACACCCGCGCCCTTGTTGCGGGTCATTCAGTGAACAATGTGCTGCTGTTCGGCGACAGCGGCACGGGCAAGTCCGCAACCGTCAAGTCCCTGCTCACCCAGCCGGGTTTGGAGGCCCTGCGGCTGATCGAGGTGCAGAAGGACGGACTCTCCGACATGACCCGTCTGATCCGCACCCTGCGCAGCAAGCCCCAGAAGTTCATTTTGTTCATTGACGATCTGGCCTTCGATCAGGACGACAAGGTGTTCTCCGCACTGAAAACCATTCTGGAAGGCGGTCTGGAACCCCGCCCAGCCAACGTGGCCGTCTATGCCACCTCCAACCGCCGGCATCTGGTACGCCAGACCTTCAGTGAGCGGGCAGGCGAGGAAATAGACACCTTTGAGACCATCGCGGAAAAAACTGCTCTGTCCGAGCGGTTCGGTCTGCGTATCCTCTATCAGAACATGGACAAGAAGGGCTATCTGGCGCTGGTTGACCATCTGGCCGCCCGGGAGGGCATTGAGATGGACTCCGAGAAACTCCACTCCCTTGCCATGACGTGGGATATCCGCCACGGCGGCAGAACACCCCGTTCGGCGCGGCAGTTTATTGCCAGTCTGAGCGTGGAATAACAGACAAAAAAGGTGCCTCCCTGACGAGAGACACCTTTTTGTATCAGTTTTTCAGGGTTTCGGCCCAGGCAGAGTATTTCTCTACCTTGGCATCGCATTCAGCCTTTGTCGCGCCGTTGGCAAGGATATAGACCTTGACCTTGGGCTCAGTACCGGAGGGGCGGACAATGACGCTGGTGCCGTCCTCCATCTCGTAGCGCAGGACATTGGACCCGGTCAGCTCCATGGTGCTCTTTTTGCCGCAGGAGACGCAGACCACGCTGCCGTCCTTGTAGTCCTTCTGCTCGGCCACAGCCACACCGGCAAGTTCCACAGGAGGATTTTTGCGCAGGTTGGCCATGAGGTCTGCCATCTTTTTCAGCCCGTCCAGGCCGGGCATGACCAGATTCATGGTGCGCTCGCCGTAATAGCCGTACTTTTTGTACAGAGCCTGCAGGGCATCATACAGGGTCATGCCCTGAGCATGATACCAGGCAGCCATTTCGGTGAGCAGGAGAGATGCGCTGACTGCGTCCTTATCCCGGACGAAGCTACCCAGCATATAACCATAGGATTCCTCATAGGAGAAAATGACGTTCCCTTGTCCGGATTCCTCCAGCTGGTCTTTCTTCTGAGCAAGAAATTTAAAGCCGGTGAAGGTGTCGTAGGCCTGCAGGCCGTTGACTTCTGCCACTTTACGGGCCATTTCGGTGGTAACGATGGTCTTGAGGGCTACGGGATTTTCCGGAAGTTTTCCCGACCGCTTCATAGCACCGATAAGGTAGTCCAGCAGCAGAACGCCGGTCTGGTTGCCGGAGATGACCTTGAACTCGCCATCGGCGGTGCGGACCATGATGCCCACACGGTCAGCATCGGGGTCGGAGCCGAGGATAAAGTCAGCCCCCTCCTTCTTTGCAATATCCACCGCCAGATAGAATCCCTCGGGATTTTCCGGGTTGGGAGAGACTACGGTGGGGAAATCGCCATCGATGACCATCTGCTCGGGCACGCAAATCACATTCTTGATACCAAGACGCTTGAGTGCCTCGGGGATGAGCTTGTAACCGGTGCCGTGGAAAGGAGTATAAACCATTTTGAAATCGTCGGCCACCTTGGCCACCACTTCTTTGTCGTTGGCCTGGGCCATGACGTTGGCAAGGAACTTTTCGTCCGTTTCCGCCCCCATGAGGGTGATTTTACCCTGAGCGAGTGCATCTTCGTAAGCCATGGTTTTTACGCAGTCAAACACGTCCAGTTCGCGCATCTTGCGGGCCACTTCATCCGCGTGATGAGGGGGCAGCTGGGCGCCGTCCTCCCAATAGACCTTGTAGCCGTTATATTCCTTGGGGTTGTGGCTGGCGGTGACGTTGATGCCGGCGATACATCCGT